>NZ_JBFAAF010000024.1:0-101844 GCF_040639595.1 Micromonospora sp. NPDC023814 | reverse complement strand
TCCTGCATCACTACAATCACCACCGACCCCACACCGCAACCGGCGGCAAGCCGCCCATCACCAGGTTGACCAACGTCCCTGGGCAGTACAACTAGCCAACGCGTTGCAACGACCCCTTGAAACCGCCCGTGGGCGAGGGGGCCTTCGGCGAAAGCCGGGTCAGTCCGGCCAGTGCCCGGTCATCCGGCGTACGCCCACCGCGCCGCCCCGGTCGACGGCGGCCCGGACGACCGCGAAGATGGCGCCCTGCAAGGCCGCCGCCGCCAGGATCTCGCCCCAGCCGCGGTCCTCGTCGGTGGCGCTGGGTGCCTCGCCGTCGCCCGCCGTCACCTTCCAGACCTGCCGGAAGATCATGCCCGCGACCGCACCGGCGGCGATGCCCGTCAGCACGCCGACCGGCTTGTACGCGGCCCTCCCGATGTTCCTGCTCACCTGCGCCTCCCCCGGACGATCAACAGCACGATAGCGGCGGCCACCGCGCCGGCCGCGAGGGCCACGAACGGCGCCGGGTTGCGCCGGACGACCGCGCCCGTCTCCTGCGCCTGCCCTCGCGCGAGTTGCGCCTTCTGCGCCGCCTGCCCGCGCACCCGGGCCACGGTCTGCGCGGCCTGCTCCCGCATCCGCTCCTTCGCCTGGTCGGCGGAGGACCTCAGCCGCGCCTTGACGTCGGCCTTGGCGGCCAGCGCCTCCATGGTCTCGCCCAACTCGACCCGGGTCCGCCGGATCTCCTCCCGGAGGGCCTCGGTGTCGCCGGTGCCCCGGCCGTTGCCCGTCGTCATGCCCGCCCCCTGTCCTTCACCGCGGCGGCGACGGTGTCGACGTCGGCCCGGACGCTGCGCACCGTGGCCGCCGGCACCGGCGGGACCGCCTGGCTGACCTGCTTCTTGCCCACCAGCGCGAGGACGCCGGCCATCACGAAGAGCACCACCGCGACGATCAGGGCCGCGGCCCAGGCCGGCAGCACCAGATCGAGCAGCAGGATCGCGGTGGCGACCAGGGCGCCCAGGCCGTAGAGCGCCAGCGCCCCGCCGCCGCCGAAGAGGCCGATGCCGATGCCGGCATGCTTGCCCTTCTGGGTCAGCTCCGCGCGGGCCAGGGCCAGCTCGTCGCGGACCAGGCGGGAGACCTGCTCCGTGGCCCGCTGCACCAGCTCGGCGGTGGACGGCTCGCTCCCGTCGCGGGATGTGCGGGCGTTCGCCACGTCAGCCATGCTGTCCTCCTTTCATCATCACCGCGCTGTATGCCCGGAGTCGCCGCCCGTCAATCCTTCGCGCGGCGGCCGGTGAGCCCGGGCCGCCGCGTCCCTCGTGCCGATGGACGGCGCGCGGGAGGAGGTGCAGAAGCGTCGCGCAGCAGGTCCCCACGAAACGCCCGGTCAAACTTCCCGAGCCAGCGCACTCCGCCCGGTCACCCCACGAGGCACAACCCCACCCACACCTCCAACCGCCCCCACCCCCCACAGGTCACGACCCTCCCACCCCGCCTCGCGATCTTGCACTTTCCGCCCCGGCAAAGCGGACGTTCTCCGCATTCGGAGGGCACAAAGCGCAAGATCGCGGGGCGGGGGTCAGCGGCGGGTTTCGGCGGGCTCGTCGGGGCCGACGAAGGCCTCGCTGCGGGCGTCGCCGTCGTCGCTGCCGCCGAAGACCCGGGCGTCGTCGGGCACCTCGCCGTCGGCGAGGCGGCGCACCGGCCGGCGGGGCCGTACCCACTGCCACGGCAGGTTGCTCTCCGCGTCGCCGATCTCGGTACGCATCCGGGGCATCGCGGTCGGCCGCTGGTCCCGGATCCAGGCGACCAGGTGCTCGCGGACCAGGCAGCGCAGGTCCCACAGGCTGCCGGCGTCGGCCGCGCTGACCAGGGCGCGCACCTTGATCATGCCGCCGGTCGCGTCGGTCACCTGGAGCACGCAGACCCGGCCGTCCCACAGGTCGGTGCTCTCCACCAGGCGACGTAGCTCCTCCCGCATGGCCTGCACCGGGATCGCCCAGTCGACGTCGAACTCGGCGGTGCCCAGCACGGCCGCCTCCGTGCGGGTCCAGTTCTGGAACGGCTTGGTGGTGAAGTACGAGGTGGGCAGGATCAGCCGGCGGTCGTCCCAGATCTGCACCACCACGTAGCTGAGGGTCAGCTCCTCGATCCGGCCCCACTCCCCCTCGACCACCACCACGTCGTCGAGGCGCACCGCGTCGCTGAAGGCGAGCTGGAGGCCGGCGAAGACGTTGCCCAACAGGCTCTGCGCGGCGAGCGCGGCGACCACACCGACGACACCGGCGCTGGTCAGCACGCCGGCGCCGATGCCGCGTACGGCCGGGAAGGTCATCAGCATGACGCCGACCGCCAGGACGACGATCACCGCGATGGTCAACCGGCGCAGCATCACCACCTGGGTCCGCACCCGCCGCGCGTGCCGGTTGTCCGGCACGTCCACCCGGAACCGGGCGAGCGCCGTGTCCTCCGCCACCACGAGCAGCGAGGCGACCAGCCAGGCGACGCTCGCGATCACGCCGAGCACCAGCGAGTGCAGCAGCACCTGCCGCCACTGCTCGCCGACCGCGTAGCCGGTGCTGAAGCGGACGGCGAACTGGACGGCGAGGACCGTGGCGGCGACCTGACTCGACCGGTGCGCGTGCTCGGTGAGCTCGGTCAGCAGCAGCGAGCGCCGGCCGAGCCGCCGGACCACGCGATGCACGACCTCGACGACGAACAGGGCGATCGCCGCCGCGGCGAGCGCGGCGACGATCGTCCCGAGGTAGCTCTGCACGGGTTCTGTCCTCCTCCGGACCGGGCGGCCTGTTTCGGGGCAAAGGCCCAATAGTGCCCGACGGCCCCGGAATCGACCAGGCTCAGACCTTGCGGTACCGGGACTGGAGGAAGCAGAACAGGCCGAAGGCGGCGATGCCGAGGGCCACGAGGGTGAGCAGCAGCTGACCGTACGACTGGTCGCGCAGCGTGTGCAGCGCCGCGTCCAGGCCCCGGGCCTTCTCCGGGTCGTAGTTGACGGCGGCCAGGATGATCAGCAGGCCGGCGATGCCGTACGCGACGCCCTTGGCGACGTAGCCGGCGACGCCGAGCCGGCGGGCGAACTGGCGGGTCCGCGGGCTCATCTCGAAGCTCTTCAGGTGCTTCTCGAAGCGCTTGACCACCCCGTAGATCACCAGGCCGACGCCGATCGCGGCGAGCACGAGCCCGGCCAGGCCGACCAGCCAGCGACCGCCGGAGGACTCCATCGCGCGGCCGGTCAGCGCCTCCTGCTGGTCGGCGCTGTTCGAGCCGGCATCCCTGAAGACCTTGACGGCCGTCCAGGCGAAGTAGAGGTAGACGAGGGTCCGCCCGAACGAGGCCAGCCGCTCCCAGACCCGCTCCTTGCCGCGCTCGGCGCGGTGCCCGACCGCCGCCTCCAGCGCCTGCCAGATCGCCATGGCGAACAGGCCGACCGCGATGGTGACGACGAGGAACCTGCCCAGCGGCTGGGCGGCGATGGTGCGCAGCGCACCGGACTGGTCGCCGTCGTCGGCGGGCTTCCCGAACGCGATCTGCAGCGCCAGCCAGGCGAACAGGAGGTGCACGATGCCGTAGCCGATGAAACCGGCCCGGGCCAACAGTTCGAGCCACCGGCTGTTCGCCGTACGGGAGGCGGTGGCTTCGGCGTTCCGGGTGAGTGACATGGCGCCACAATCTCCGAATGCGAAGATCCCCAAACGTCGGCCACCGCCGCCCCGGGCGGGTCAGTTGCCGGGGTTCCTCGCCACCCGGATCTTGACCTCCTGGTCGGTGACGCTGTCCAGCGTCACGGAGAAGCCGCCGACCTCGGTGGCCTGCTGGCCGGTGGTCAGCGACAGCTGCTCGCCGGCCACCTCGACGGTCACCTGGTCGCCCTGCGCGCCGACCAGCTTGGCCTCCACGCCGAGGATGGTGGTGCTGGCCTCGACGCCACGGTCGAAGGTGACCGTGCAGGCGTCCAGGCCGCAGTCGGTGGAGGCGCCCTCGGAACTGCAACCGGCCAGCAGGGCGACGCCGAGCGCCAGGCCGGCCAGCAGGCCGGCAGCCCGGCGGGTGGGGGTCAGCGGGGAGTAAACGCGTCGGTTCGTCACGCGGCCAAGGGTACGAGACGACCGCGACCCCGGCACTGTGGTGATCATCCGCCCAGGTGGCGGCGCCGGTGGCGACCGGCGCGGCTAGGGTCCCGGCATGCCGTTCGACATCGCCCGCACCCGCGCCGCCTACCCCGCCCTGGCCGAGGGCTTCGTCCACCTCGACGGGGCCGGGGGCACCCAGGCCGCCGCGCCCGTGGTCGACGCGGTCGCCGACGCGATGCGCGGCGGTGGGCAATCGCAGCGCCGCGTTCCCGCCGGGCCGGCGGTCCCTGGAGATGGTGGCCGCCGCCCGCGCGGCGGTGGCCGACCTGCTCGGCGCGGAAGCCGACGGGGTGGTGCTGGGCCCGAGCGCGACGGCGCTGACGTACACCCTGGCCCGGACCCTGGGCGCGGGCTGGCGGCCGGGCGACGAGGTGGTGGTCTCCCGGCTCGACCACGACGCGAACGTCCGCCCCTGGGTGCAGGCCGCCGAGGCGGTCGGCGCGACGGTGCGCTGGGCCGAGTTCGACCGGGTCACCGGGGAGCTGCCGGCCGGGCAGTACGCGGACCTGGTCGGCGAGCGGACCCGGCTGGTCGCGGTGACCGCCGGCAGCAACGCGATCGGCACCGTCCCCGACGTGGCGGCGATCGCGAAGACCGCGCACGCGGCCGGCGCGCTGGTCTGCGTCGACGGGGTGCACTCGGTGCCGCACGGCCCCACCGACCTCGCCGCGCTGGGCGCCGACTTCCTGGTCACCAGCGCCTACAAGTGGTCGGGGCCGCACCTGGCCGCGGTGGCGGCCGAGCCGGCCGTCTGGGAGCGACTGCGCCCGGCGAAGCTGCGGCCCTCCTCCGACGCCGTGCCGGACCGCTTCGAGTACGGCACGCCGAGCTTCCCGCTACTGGTCGGGGTCGCCGCCGCGGTGGACCACCTGGCCGGGCTGGACCCGGCGGCCACCGGCAGCCGCCGGGAGCGGCTGCGGGCCGGGCTGACCGCCGCGCAGGCGTACGAGGAATCGCTGCTGGAGCGGCTGCTCGGCGGGCTGGCCGGGCTGCCCGGCGTCCGGGTGCTCGGATCCCCCGCCCGACGCTGCCCGACGGTGTCGTTCCGGCTGGCCGGGCTCTCCCCGCAGCGCACCCAGGAGGAGCTGGGCGCGGCCGGGTTCTGCCTCTCCGCGGGCGACTACTACGCCTACGAGTACTTCCAGGCGACGGGGCTGCGGGACAGCGGCGGGGCGGTGCGCGCCAGCATCTACCACTACAACACGGCGGACGAGGTGGACCGGTTGCTCGCCGAACTGGACCGGCTCGCCGGTGACGGGGGCAGAATGGCCGGGTGAGCACCCTGGTCGAGGACAACCCCGCCAAGCACCGGTTCGAGATCCTGGTCGACGACGCGCTGGCCGGGTTCACCGCGTACCTGCCGCGCGGCGAGGTGCTGGTCTTCACCCACACCGAGGTGGACCCGAAGTTCCAGAACATGGGCGTCGGCGCGACGCTGGTCCGGGACACCCTCGACCAGCTCCGCGAGCGCGGCACGAGAGTGGTGCCGCGCTGCCCGTTCATGGCCGCCTTCATCGACCGCCACCCCGAGTACGCCGACCTGGTCGTCCCCGAGGCGTAGCGGGGGCGACCCGGGCGGTCGGCGACGTCGGCAGGGCGGGCGGGTCAGCGACCGGTCAGCAGCTCGGCGGCGGCGCGGGCGGCGGCCCGGGTGGCGCCGTGGGTGGCGACGTGGACGGCACCGGTGACCGCCTCGGGCACGCCCAGCTCGACCACGACCGCGTCCGGGCGGGCGGCCAGCGCGCGGCCCACCGCCGCCCGCACCCAGTCGTGCCGGTGCAGGTCGCGCACCACCAGCACCACGCACCGGCCGGCCGCACCGGCGGTCGGGTCGGCGGGTACGTCGGCCTCGGCGTACCGGGCGGTGGTGGTGCCGGCGAGCAGGTCGGCCAGCGGGGCGGCCAGGCCCCACGGCGTCTCCGGGCCGATCGCGATGTTGCGCGGCGGCTCGAACTCCACCACGTGCGCGGGGCCGGCCAGTGGCAGGGCGCCGACGCCGGCGGGCGCGGTGGTGACCCGCAGCGCCCGGCGGGCGGCGGCCAGCCCGACGGCGGAGCCCTCGACGGAGGGGCGGGGCCGGGGCGGCCGGTCGGCGCGCGCGGTCACCGTCCAGGCGGCGAGCTGACCGACCCGCTTGGCCGCCTCGGCGAGGCGTTCCTCGGGCAGGTCGCCGGCGACGACGGCGGCGACGATGGCGTCCCGCAGCAGCCGCGCCGATTCCTCGTCGGCCCGCTCGCCGCCGATGCAGATCGCGTCGGCCCCGGCCGCGAGGGCACGTACCGTCGCGCCGGCGAAGCCGTACCGGCCGGCGACGGCCCGCATCTCCACCGCGTCCGTGACCACGACGCCGGAGAAGCCCAGCTCGTCGCGGAGCAGCCCGCCCAGGATCCGGCCGCTGAGGGTGGCCGGCAGCTCCGGGTCCAGCGCCGGCACCAGCAGGTGGCCGGTCATCACCGCCTGCACGCCGGCGGCCACGGCGGCCCGGAACGGGGCCAGCTCGACGGCGTCGAGGCGGGCCCGGTCGGCCGCGATCCGGGGCAGGGCGTGGTGCGAGTCGACCCGCGTGTCCCCGTGCCCGGGAAAGTGCTTGGCGCAGGCGGCGACCCCGCCGGCCTGGAGGCCGCGCACCCAGGCGGCGGTGTGCCGGGCGACCAGCGCCGGCTCCGCGCCGAAGGAGCGGACGCCGATCACCGGGTTGGCCGGGTTGGAGTTGACATCGGCGTCCGGCGCGTAGTCCAGGGTGATCCCGAGCGCGGCGAGGTCGGCGCCGAGGTCCCGGGCGACCTGCTCGGTCAGCGCCGGGTCGTCCACCGCGCCGAGGGCGAAGTTGCCGGGCCGGGAGCTGCCCCGGGCGGACTCGATCCGGGTCACGTCGCCGGCCTCCTCGTCGATGGCGACGACGACGTCCGGGCGCTCGGCGCGCAGGGTGGCGGTCAGCGCGGCCACCTGCTCCGGGTCGACCACGTTGCGGGCGAAGAGCACCACCGAGCCGAGCCCCTCGCCGAGCCAGCGGCAGATCCAGGGCGGCGGGGTGGTGCCGACGAATCCGGGCTGCAGGACGGCGGCGGCCAGGGCCGCCAGGCTTCCGGCGCTCACGCCACCACCTCGGCCCGCCCGGCGCGGGGCGTCACCACTTCGGCCCGCCCGGCGCGGGGTGCCACCTGCCGGTGCCCCGGCGTCCGGCCGGCGCGCCCGCTCACGCCGGCCCGCCCGTGTGGTGTCTGCTGGTTCGCTCGCTCATGCGGTCGTCGTACCCCCGTCTTCTCCGCGCCCCCGGCGGCCCGCCACCGGCGGCGGTGCTGCCATGGTCACATCGCCCGACAGAATAGTCAATAAACCTTACAGTTGCCGTCGGGCGCGGAGCTGGGGACAGTTCGGGGATGGATCCCCTGCTGCTGGCCGACGCGACGAGCCCGGCCGACATCCCCGGCGTACGCCTGCTCGGCCTGGTGGTCGGCGGCCTGCTGCTGCTCGCCGCGATCCGTGCGATGTTCCGGCGCTGATCCCCACCCGCGCGGCCCGGCCGGTTCCGACGGCGGCCACCGGGGTACCGCCTGCCTCGTTGGACCCGGTACGACACGGCGAGGGAGAGACATGAGGATCGGCTATTTCCTGTCCACGGAGGAGTACGCGCCGGCGGAGCTGCTCGAACAGGCGCGCGCCGCGGAGCGGGCCGGCTTCGAGGCGCTCTGGATCTCCGACCACTACCACCCGTGGACGGACGCGCAGGGGCAGAGCCCCTTCGTCTGGTCGGTGATCGGCGCGCTCAGCCAGGTCTGCCGGCTCCCGGTCACCACCGCCGTCACCTGCCCGACGGTGCGCGTCCACCCGGCGATCGTCGCCCAGGCGGCGGCCACCAGCGCGGTCATGCACTCCGGCCGGTTCGTGCTCGGGGTGGGCAGCGGCGAGGCGCTCAACGAGCACATCCTCGGCGACGTCTGGCCGCAGACCGACGTCCGACTGGAGATGCTGGAGGAGGCCGTCGCGGTGATCCGCGAACTCTGGCGGGGCGGCTTCGTCAACCACCACGGCCGGCACTACACCGTCGAGCACGCCCGGATCTACACCCTGCCGGACACTCCCCCGCCGATCTACGTGTCGGGCTTCGGCCCGAAGGCCGTCGACCTGGCGGCCCGGATCGGCGACGGTTTCGTCAACACGTCCCCCGACGCCGAACTGGTCCGGCGGTTCCGCGCGGGCGGCGGCGGCGACAAGCCGTGCCAGGCCGGCTTCAAGGCGGCGTACGCGCAGACCGAGGAGGAGGGGATGCGGATCGCGTACGAGCGTTGGCCGAACGCCGGGGTGCCGGGCGAACTGTCCCAGGTGCTGCCCTCGCCGCGGCACTTCGAGCAGGCCGCGGAGCTGGTCCGGCCGGAGATGATGAAGGACGCGTTCGTCTGCGGGCGGGACGCCGACGCGCACCTGGCCAAGATCGAGGAGTACGCCAAGGCCGGCTTCGACGAGGTCTACGTCGCCAACACCGGGCCGAACTGGCCGGGCCTGCTCGACCTCTACCAGCGCGAGGTGTTCCCGCGCCTGCGCTGAGCGGTGTTTCCCGCCGGCGCGACAGGTGCCCCGGCCCCGGCTCAGTCGGTCGCCAGGGCGATGCCGCGTAGCAGGGTGACGACCAGGTCGTCGACGGTCCGCGCGGGCAGCTCGGCCGGGGCCGGGGCGGCCGGGTCGAGCAGGTGGCCGAGCACCAGGTCGTGACAGACCCCGACGACCAGGGCCGCGACGGCGTCGGGCCGGGCGTCCGGGGCCACCCGGCCGAGCAGCTGCTCCGCCCGCAGGTAGTCGGCCAGCTCCGCGCGCACCGAGCCGCCCGCGGCGGGACTGGGCAGCTCCGCGAAGCGGGCGAGCACCCGGGGCTGGTGCAGCAGCCCGGTGAAGGCCGGCAGGACCGCCGCGTGCAGCGCGAGGGCCCGGGTGAGGTGCGTGCGCAGGTTCGCCCCGACGGTCCCGGTGCCCGGCTCCGGCGCCGGCCCGCCCGCCCGCTCCTCGGCGGCGCGGACGTGGGCGTGCAGCGCGTGCGCGAGCAACTCCTCCTTGTCGGCGAAGTGGTTGTAGAGCACGCCGTCGGCCACCCCGGCGGCGCGGGCGATGTCGCGCACGGTCAACCCGGCCACGCCGCGGTCGGCGATCAGCCGCTCCGCCGTGGCGATCAGGTGCTCGCGCAGGCTCCGGTCGCCGCCCCGCAGGGCCGCCGCTGTTCTGGGTGACATCACCCGAATCGTAGAGACATCGTCGAGGGCCGGCCGCCCCGGTCAGCCGGGGCGGTGGGCGGTGACCAGCCAGGCGGTGCCGCGCAGGCGTACCGCGTCGGGCTGCTCGTACCGGCGCAGCGCCTCGGTCAGCGCGGCGGTGGCCCGGTCGACGGTCGCCTGGTCCACGCGGTCGAACTGGTGGCGGATCGGCCCCCAGCCGGCCAGGAAGGCCGCGGCGTCGGCGGCGTCCCGTCCCCAGACCTGGGGTGCCTCGACGGCGGCGCAGTCGACGTCGGTGAAGCCGGCCGCGGTGAGCACCCGGTCGACCACCGCCGGGTCGGCCAGCGACAGCGGCTCGGCCACCCCCGTCCCGTCCCCGTCCGGCGGGGGCAGGTGGGCGGCGAGGGCGGCGAGCACCTGGCCGAGGTCACGTCGACGGATGTCGTCCATGCAGAGGAAGGCGAGGCGACCGCCGGGCCGCAGCGCGCGGCCGATGTTGGCGAAGGCGGCCACCGGGTCGGCGAAGAACATCACCCCGAAGCGGCTCAGCGCCACGTCGAACGCCCCTGGCGGGAACGGGTGGACCTGCGCGTCGGCCCGGTGGAACCGGACGTTGTCCACCCGTTCGGCGGCGGCCCGGTCCCGGGCCCGCTCCAGCATGGGGGCGGAGAGGTCGACGCCGAGCGCCTCGCCGGCGCCCGCCCGCCCGGCCGCCAGCCGGGTGAGCTGGCCGTTGCCGCAGCCGACGTCGAGGACCCGGTCACCGGGGCGTACGGCCGCCAGCAGGGCCTCGTTGAACCCGCTGTTCACCGCGTCGTAGCGGTCGTGGTGCGCGGCCCAGTGCCGCCCCTCGTAACCGTTCCACGCCTGCGCCTGCTGCTCGTTGACGATCATCGACCACCTCCGGAATGCATGAACCACCGTTCATGAACGAGCGTTCATGATGGCCGACGAGTGTTCCGGCTGTCAACGGAGCCGGCCGTCGGGGCATCGTCCGCGCCACCCACCGGGCGGCGGTTTCGCCGCTGATCACGGCGGGTACCTCCGGCCCTCGATGAAACTGTCCACGCACTCGACGACCCTGCGCCGCGCGGCCAAGAGCCTCTTCGGCTGGACGGCACTGCGGCCCCACCAACTGGCCGCCATGCGGGCGGTGATGAAGCGCCGCGACGCCCTGGTGGTACTGCCCACCGGCGCCGGCAAGTCGGCGATCTACCAGATCCCGGCCAGCCTGATCCCCGGCCCGACCGTGGTGGTCTCCCCGCTGCTCGCCCTCCAGCAGGACCAGATCGCGGCCCTCAACGAGCGGCAGCGGCCGGAGCTGCGCGCGGTGCGGATCAGTTCCGACGAGTCGCCCGCCCAGCAGGCCGAGGCGATCGCCGAGATCCGCGACGGGCGGGCGGAGTTCCTCTTCATCACCCCGGAGCAGCTCGCCAACCCCGACCGGACGGCCGAGGTGAAGTCGCTGAAGCCGGCGCTGGTGGCGATCGACGAGGCGCACTGCATCTCCGCGTGGGGGCACGACTTCCGCCCGGACTACCTGGCGCTCGGCCACCTCGTCGAGGGCATCGGCCGGCCGCCGGTGGTGGCGCTGACGGCGACCGCCTCACCGCCCGTACGCGACGACATCGTCGCCCGGCTCCGGCTGCGCGAGCCCGAGGTGGTGGTCTCCGGGCTGGACCGGCCGAACCTGTTCCTCGAGGTCGCCCACTGCCCGACGGAGGACTACCGGTGGCGGCGGCTGCTCGCCCTGCTGCGCGACGACACCCGGCCCGGCATCATCTACGTGCCCACCCGGCGCGCGGCGGAGGAGCTGGCGGCCCGGCTCACCGACGCCGGGTTCCCGGCGCAGTACTACCACGGCGGCATGGCGGCCGGCGCCCGCGCCGAACTGCACGAGGCGTTCCTCGCCGACCAGGTGCCGATCATGGTGGCCACCTCGGCGTTCGGGATGGGCATCGACAAGCCCAACATCGCGTGGGTGGTCCACATGGCGCTACCCGACTCGCCGGACAGCTACTTCCAGGAGATCGGGCGGGCCGGCCGGGACGGCGCGCCGGCGCGGGTGCTGCTGCTCTGGCAGGCCGAGGACGTCGGGTTGCAACGGTTCTTCAGCGGCGGGCTGCCGGACGAGACGGAACTGCGCGACCTGTCCGCGCTGCTGCGCAAGCAGGCGCGCACCAAGAAGGAGCTGCGCGAGGTCACCGGCCTGGGCCCACGCAAGCTCGGCCAGTACCTCGCCCTGCTGGAGCAGGTCGGCGCGGTCGAGCCGCAGGCGAGGCAGCGCGTCGGCGCGCCCCGCTACTCCCCCACGCCCGTGGACGCCGCCGCGGCGGCCCTGGCCGAGGCGGAGCGGCAGCAGAGCGTGACCCGGTCGCGCACCGACATGATGCGGGCCTTCGCCGAGACCACCGGCTGCCGGGGGCAGACGCTGCTGGCCTACTTCGGCGAGCAGATGACCAAGGTCTGCGGGCACTGCGACAACTGCCACGCCGGCACCAGCACCGCCGACGACGGCGCGGTCGGGCCGTTCCCGGTGCACAGCCAGGTCCGGCACCCGGAGTGGGGCACCGGCCTGGTGCTGAGCTACGAGGAGGACCGGATGACGGTTCTCTTCGACGAGGTGGGGTACAAGACGCTGTCCGTCAGCGTGGTGTCCGAACAGGGCCTGCTGACGCTCGACTAGCCTGAGCCGGGCACCGCTGGCGGGGCCGTGGACGACGAGCGATTCAGTGCGGGAAGGGGCGTTGCCGTGATCGAGCAGCCGGCGTACACCGGGTTCGGTTTCTCCGACGAGGAATGGGGGCTGCTGGTCGGCCTGCCGCAGTCGGTGCTGACCGCGGCGAGCGCCGCCGAGTCCGACGGCACCAAGCGCACCATGGCGGAGAACGCGGCCGGGCTGGAGACCATCTCCGCCGGCCGGGAGTCGGCCAGCCCGCTGGTCGCCGCCGTCGCCGGGGAGGTCGTCTCCCAGGTGGGCGACCCCGAGGCCGGCGAGGAGCTGCCGGTCATCGCGCCGTCCGACCCGCGGGCCTACCTGGAGGACGTGCTGGGCCGGGCCAAGGAGGCCGCGGCGCTGCTGGCCGCCAAGGTGGACGAGGGCGAGGCCGGGGCGTACAAGCACTGGCTGGTGGACATCGCCGAGCAGGTGGTGGGCGCGGCGTCCAGCGGCGGCATCCTCGGCCTCGGCGGGGACGTGGTCAGCGACTCGGAGCGGCGCTTCCGCGACCGGCTCGCCCAGGTGCTCAACGACTGACACGTCGACGACGGCGGCGCCGGAACGAGGTCCGGTGCCGCCGTCGCCCGTTCCGGGTGACCGCCGTCGCGCGTCCGGCGCGGGCGGCCGGGCCGGGTCGCCCGGGTCGGCGCGCGGCGGGTCCGCGCGGCGGGTCGGCGCGCGGTGGGTCCGCGCGGCGGGTCCGCGCGGCGCTCAGGCGACCCGGCGGCGGAACAGCACCACGCTCGCCAGCACGGCGACGAGCAGGATCCCGAGGCACCAGGCCACGGCCCGGGCCGGAGCCGCACCCGTCGGCGTGTCCAGCAGCAGGGCCCGCAGCGTCTCGATGACGGGTGTGACCGGCTGGTGGTCGGCGAAGCCCCGCAGCCAGCTCGGCATGGTCTCCACCGGAACGAACGCACTGCTCGGGTAGGGCAGGAACATCACCAGGAAGGTGAAGCCGCCGGCCGCCTCCGGGGTGCGGGCCAGCAGGCCGAACGCGGCCGAGAGCCACGACACGGCGAGCAGGAAGAGCAGCAGCACCCCGAAGGCGGCCAGCCAGCGCAGCGGCGCGACGGTCGGGCGGAAGCCGATGGCGACGGCGACGGCGAGCACCAGCACGGTGGAGACGGTGTTGCGGACGACGCTGGCCACGACGTGCCCGCCGAGGATCGCGGCGGCGCTGACGTCCATCGTGCGGAACCGCTCGATCACCCCTTCGGTCAGGTCGGTGGTCACGCTGACGGCCGTGCCCGCCGCCCCGAAGCCGGCGCAGAGCAGCAGCACGCCGGGGACCACGTAGGTGACGTACCGGGTGCCGGTGTCGATCGCGCCACCGAACAGGTAGACGAAGAGCAGCATCAGGATCACGGGCAGCAGCAGCGAAGTCAGCAGCGCGTCGACGTTGCGCCGGGACAGCCGCAGGCAGCGCGCCGCCAGCACGAGCGCCTCGCCGGCGCGGGAGGGCCGCAGGGTCAGCTCAGACACGGGCCATCTCCCGCGCGGTCGCCACCTGGTCGCTGGTCAGGGTGAGGAAGACGTCGTCCAGGGTGGCCTCGCGGACGGTGAACCGGGCGAGGTCCTGCCGGTCCGGGTCGACCTCGTCGAGCAGGTGCCGGACGTGCGGCGCGCCCCCGTCGGTCGCCACCGCCAACTCCAGCCGGGCCGGGTCGCGGTGCGTGACCCGGTCGCCGAGGCGGCGCTCCGCCGCGGCGAAGCTCGGCGCGTCGCGCAGCGTCAGCTCCAGGCGGTGGGCACCGAAGCGGCGCTTGAGGTCGCCCGCACTGCCCTCGGCGGCGAGCCGGCCGCCGTGCAGCACCGCGATCCGGTCCGCCAGCCGGTCGGCCTCCTCCAGGTACTGGGTGGTGAGCAGCACCGTCACCCCCGCCCCGGCCAGCTCGGCCACCACCTCCCACAGCCCCTGCCGGCTGCGCGGATCGAGGCCGGTGGTGGGCTCGTCGAGGAAGATCACGGACGGCTCGCCGACCAGGCTGGCCGCGAGGTCGAGGCGGCGGCGCATGCCGCCGGAGTAGGTCGCCACCCGCCGTCCGGCGGCGGCGACCAGGTCGAAGCGCTCCGCCAGGTCGGCGGCCCGTCGCCGGGCGGCGGCCGGGGACAGCCCGGCCAGCCGGGCCATCATGTGCAGGTTCTCCGTGCCGGTCTGCTGGTCGTCGAGCGCCGCGTGCTGGCCGGCGAGGCTGATCGCCCGCCGCACCCGGCGCCGGTCGCGCACCACGTCGTGACCGTCCACCCGGGCCACGCCCCCGTCGGGGGTGGCGAGCGTGGCCAGGATCCGGACGGTCGTGGTCTTCCCGGCCCCGTTCGGGCCGAGCAGGGCGTACACGCTGCCCCGGGCGACCCGCATGGTCAGGCCGTCGAGCACGGTGACCCCGCCGTACGACTTGCGTAGGTCGATCGTCTCCACCGCCTCAGGTGCTGTTGCTCCCGTCACCGCTCACCCTCCGCTTCCGCGTATGCCGTACGCGATTCTGCGTAGACCATACGCAGAGGCTAGGATGACGGTCAAGCCGGATCGGGAGGTGAGGGTGAGGGTGAGCGACGCCGACGTCGAGCTGCCCGAGAGCGTGGAGATCGCCTGGGGCCTGCGCGAACGCCCTGGGAAGGGCCCCAAGCGCAGCCTCAGCCTGGCGCAGGTGGTGGCCGCCGGCATCCGGGTGGCCGAAGCCGAGGGACTGCCGGCGGTGTCGATGAGCCGCGTCGCCGGCGAGCTGGGCGTGGGCACCATGTCGCTCTATCGTTACGTCTCCGCCAAGAGCGACCTGCTGGAGCTGATGGCCGACGCCGCGTACGGCGATCCGCCGCCGCCGCGCGGCGCGGACGAGGGGTGGCGGCCGGCGCTGGCCCGCTGGGCGCTGGGCAACGCGACAGCGATCCACCGCCACCCGTGGACCCGGCACGTCCCGGTCGGCGGTCCGCCGATGGGCCCCAACCAGGTGCGCTGGATGGAACAGGGGCTGGACACCCTGCGCGGTACCGGCCTGCGCGCCGCCGAGCGCCTCTCAACGATCCTGCTGGTCAACGGGTACGCCCGGCAATGGGCCACCCTGACGGCGGACATCACCGAGGCGGCGACACGGACCAGGATCAGCCCGGACGAGGCCGGCGCACGCTACTGGCAGCAGCTCGCCCGGCTGACCCGGCACGGCCCGTACCCGGCGATCCGCGCGCTGCTGGCCGAAGGCGTCGCCGACGACGACGACGAGGAGTTCGACGCGGAGTGGCAGTTCGGCCTCGACCGGGTGCTCGACGGCGTCGAGGTGCTGGTCCGCAGCCGCTCGGCGACGGACTGAACGCGAACCCTCCCTGGCCGCCGCCGGCCCCGTCGCCCACAATGGCCACCGGGCGGAGAGCAAGGGACGGGGGGCGGGGATGCTGCAGCGGACCACCATCGACACGGAGCAGGTTCCGGCAGCAGACCGCTTCGGGATGTGGCTGGACATGGTGGCCCGTACGGCGACCCCGCTGCGGATCCGGACGGAGCACGCGCACGACTTCGCCGCCCGGGCCGAGATCATCGAGCTCGGCCCGATCCAGGTGGTCAACTACCGGTACCCGTCGCTGGACTGCGTCCGGACGCCGAAGCTGGTGCGCCAGTCGGATCCGGAGGTCTACATGCTGGCGCTGACCGTCAACGGCGACGGCGTGGTCAGCCAGGCCGGCCGGAGCAGCATGCTGGGGCCCGAGGAGTTCACCTTCTACCACGCCTCGCGCCCGCACGGCGTCCGGCACCTCGGCGACGACCGAGGTCAGGAGGCGGCCCGGTCGGTGGTGGCGCTCATCCCGCACGGCGCGCTGCCGCTGCCGCCGGACCGGCTGGCGCCCCTGCTCGGCGGCCGGATGTCGGGCACCGAGGGGATCGGCGCGCTGCTGGCGCAGTTCCTCGTCCAGGTCGCCAACCATCCCGAGCAGTACCATGCCGCCGACGCCGCCCGGCTCGGCACCGTCGCGCTGGACCTCGCGTCCACCATGCTCGGTCGGCACCTGGTGGCCGAGGACGCCGTGCCCACCGAGGTACGCCGGCGCGCGCTGGTCACCCAGGTCCAGGGCTACATCCAACGGCACCTGGGCGACGCGACGCTGAGCCCCCAGGTGGTGGCGGACGCCCACCACATCTCGCTGCGCAGCCTGCACCGGCTCTTCGAGGCCGAGGAGTCGACGGTCGCGTCGTACATCCGGGACCTGCGACTGGCGCGGTGCCGACACGACCTGGCCGACCCGGGCCTGCGCAACCAGCCGATCCAGGCGATCGCGGCACGCTGGGGTTTTCCCGACAAGGCGCACTTCAGCCGGGTCTTCCGGGCGGCCCACGGCATGACGCCGCAATCCTGGCGCGCCAGTCAGCCGGAGCCGGCACGGAAAGTCAACTCGACGGCGTCCACGGTCAACCCGGTCGGGGCAGACTGACATCCGAGGCGGCCGATCCCCTCCCCGCCGAGGGCGACAGCGGGGTCGGGCGCCAACGGGGGCCGCGGCGAGGCGCCCGCCGCCCATGGAGGCGGCGGGCGGCCGCCCGGACTTGTCCTGGACCCCGGCCCCGTCGCCACTCTCCCCCAGGACCGACGGCGGGGCCGGTCAGGCCTCCTCCAGCAGCTCCAGGACGATCTGCTCGGCCTCCTCCCGGGGCGTCCGCCCGTCGACCGGGGCCACCACGCCGTCGTGGTAGAGGTCGACCACCCGCGGGTCGACGTACGACGTACGTGCCACGGTCGGGGTGTTGCCGAGCAGCTCCGCGACGTTCCGCATCACCCCCGCGACCGCCCTCCTCCGGGCGGTGACCGAACGCTGTGCCCCCGCCGTCGCCAGCGCGGTGGCGGCCAGCACGGTGGCGTGCCAGGTCCGGAAGTCCTTCGCGGTCATCTCCCCGCCGCTGGCGTCGCGCAGGTACTCGTTGACCTCGTCGCTGCGCACGTCGCGCCAGTCCCGGCCGTCCCAGTAGCCGAAGAGCCGGTCGGCCGTCCGCCGCCTGCGCCGCAGGTTGGTCAGCACCCGGCACAGCTCCGGGTCCTCGATCCGGCGCACCTGCTCGACGCCGCCCTTGGCGGGAAACTCGAACACCACGCAGCCGCCCCGGGACCGGGCGTGCTCCGGTCGCAGGGTCGACACCCCGAAGGTCGGGTCGTCGCCGGCCGCGTACTGGTCGCTGCCGACCCGGAACATGCCCATGTCCAGCAGCCGGGTGACCGTCGCCAGCACCCGGTCGCGGTTCAGCCCCCGGCCGGAGAGGTCCTGCCCGACCCGCTCGCGCAGCGCCGGCAGCCGGCGGGCCACCTCCAGCACGTGGTCGAACTTCGCCTCGTCCCGCTTCTGCCGCCACGTCGGGTGGTAGAGGTACTGCTTGCGTCCCGCCGCGTCCACGCCGGTGGCCTGGATGTGTCCGTTCGGGTGCGGGCAGATCCACACGTCCCGCCAGGCCGGCGGGATCACCAGCTCCCGCAGCCGGCCCAGCGCGTCCGGGTCGCGGACCGGCTCGCCGGCCGGGTCGAGGAAGAGCCACCCCTTGCCGCGCCGGCGACGCCCGAACCCGGGCCTGCCCGGATCACTACGCCGCAACCGCACCGGAAACCCGCACCGCCTGTTCCGCCTCGTCCACGGCGGCCACCACCTCGTCGACACCCACGGCCGCCAACGTCGGATGCGTTCCTACCCCGTCCCACCTCGGCCAATCCCGTGCGCCGGCCCACAGCACCCGGTGCCGGGGGCGGTCCGGCGGCGGCCCCCACCGTGCCGGCGGGACCGGGCCGAAGAGCACCACGGAGGCGGTGCCGTAGCCGGTGGCCAGGTGCGCCACGCCGGTGTCCCCGCAGACCACCAGCCGGGCGTACGCGACCAGGGCCGCCAGCCCGGCCAGGCCCGTCCGGCCGGCCAGCACCGCCGTGCCGGGCAGCCCCGCGTCGTACGCGACCCGCTCGGCGAGCGCCCGCTCGTCGGCGCTGCCGGTCAGCACCACCCGGTGCCCCCGACGGGTCAGCTCCCGGGCGAGCGCGGCGAACCGCTCCGCCGGCCAGCGCTTGGCCATGACCTTGGTGCCGGGGTGCAGCACGGTGGCCCCGGTCGGGGCGTCCCCCGCCGGCGGCCGGCGCAGCCCGAGGTCGGCCGGGTCCGCCGCCGTCCCGTACCAGCGCAACAGCCGGCACCAGCGGTGCACCTCGTGCTCGTCGTCGGCCCAGTCGGGGCCGTCGTGGTGGCCGGCGGCGGGGTTGGCGAAGGCGAGCAGCCGGCCGGGCCGGGTGTCGGCGAGCATGCGGTGGGACTCGGGGCCGCGGCCGTGCAGGTTGACGGCGAGGTGGGGCCTTCGCACGGTGGCGTCGAGGCGGCCCAGGCCGTCGGTGGGCACCAGCCGGTCGACACCGCCGACGAGGTCGACCAGCGGGGCCAGCCAGGCGGGCGCGGCGAGGGCGAGTTCCTGGTCGGGGTGGGCGGTGCGCAGGGCGCGCAGGGCGGGGACGGCGGTGGCGAGATCGCCGACCCCGAGGGCGCGCAGGGCGAGGATCACGGGTAGGAGGTTTCCTGTTCGGCGCAGACGATCATCTCGCGGACGGCGCAGCCGGGGGGCTGGGTGAGGGCGAACATGACGGCGGCGGCGGTGTCGGCGGGGTCGTTGAGGTTGGCGTCGGGGCCCGGCCGGTACTGGGGGTCGCGGTCGTCGAAGAAGGCGGTACGCATGCCGCCGGGGATGAGCAGGGTGACGTTGACGGTGCCGGCGAGTTCGGCGGCGAGGGCGCGGGTGAAGCCGACGACGCCGAACTTGGCGGCGCAGTAGGCGGTGGCGTCGCTGACCGCCTTCACCCCCAACGTCGAGGCGACCGTGACGATGCTGCCCCGGGAGCTCTCCAGGAACGGCAGGGCGGCCCGGACGACGGCCGCCGTGGCGAGCAGGTCCACGGTCACGACGCGCTCCCAGGTCTCGCCGGGGAGGTCCGCCAGCCGGCCCGGCACGTCCACCCCCGCCGCGGTGACCACCGCGTCCAGCCCGCCGGACCGCTCGGCGAGCTGCCGGGTGGCGGCCTCGGCGGCCCGGGTGTCCGCCAGGTCGCACTCCACCCACGGCACCCCGTCCGCCGGCGCGTGCCGGTCCAGCACCACGGGCCGGCCGCCGGCCCGGGCCACCGCCGCGACCACGGCGGCGCCCAGCCCACTCGACCCGCCGGTGACCAGCACCGTCTGCCCGACCCCGGGCGCCGCGCCGCTCACCGGGTGCCCTCCGCCGTACTCGGTCGCTGCGCCGACGCGCCCCCGGGCCCGGGGCCGGGCGGCGGACAGGCCGGCGGCACCGTGTCGGTGAGCGGCGGCGCGTCGGCCGGACCGGCGGCGGGGCCGGCCGACCGGGCCGCGGCGATCAGCCCGGTGGTGGAGCGGCCGTCCAGGTACGGCACCACCACGGTGTGCCCGCCCCAGCGGCGCAGCACGTCCGCCTCCGGCAGGGCGGGCTCGCCGCCGTCGCCGGCGTAGTCGCCGCCCTTGACCCAGACGTCCGGCCGCAGCCAGGACAGCGCCGCGTGCGGGGTGGACTCGTCGAAGATCATCACCGCGTCGACGCAGCTCAGCGCCGCGAGCAACCGGGCCCGGTCGCCCTGCGGGATCACCGGCCGGTCGGGGCCCTTCAGCCCGGTCACGCTCGCGTCGGAGTTGAGGCAGACGACCAGGCAGTCGCCGAGCTGCCGGGCGGCCTGCAACGTCGCCACGTGCCCGGCGTGCAGCAGGTCGAAGCAGCCGCCGGTGGCGACCACCGTGCCGCCGGCCGCGCGTACCGCCGACACCACGGCGGCGGCCGCGGCCACGCCGACCCGCTCCCCGCCGGGGCTGGACACCGCCGGCGGTACCGGACGCGCCGGTGGCAGCGCCGTCGCCACTCCCCCGCCCGCCACGTACGCCGACGCCTCCGCGACCGCGTCCTGCACCGCCTCGGAGACCAGCGCGCCCCGCGCGAGGGCGAGGCTGGCGGTGGCGGCGAACCGGTCGCCGGCGCCGCAGGTGTCCCCCTCGGCGGTGGTCGGTGCGGAGAGCACCAGCGGGGTCGAGCCGGCGTGGCAGAGCAGCGCGCCGTCCCCGCCCAGGGTCACCGCGACCGCGCCGGCCCGCCAGCGCCGCCGCAACGCCTGCGCGCCCCGGGACGCGGTCGCCAGCCGGGTCGCGCCGGGCGGGGACTTGACCAGTTCCCGCACCTCGGACTCGTTCGGGGTGGCCAGGTGCACCCCCGGCACCGCCGCCGGTCCCCGCGGGTGGGGGTCCCAGACCACCGGCGCCCGGGTCTCGGCGAGGGCCGCCCGCAGCGCGGGCTGCCGGGCCACCCCCCGGCCGTAGTCGCTGACCAGCACGGCGGAGGCGCGGGCGATCACCCGCAGCACCGCGTCGGAGGGCTCGCCCGGCGTGCCGGCGGCGCCGCCCCGGTCGTGGCGCAGCAGCACCCGGCCCCGGGCGCGCAGCCGGATCTTCTCCGGTGTGCCGCCGCGCAGGCCGAGGGCGTACACCTGCACCCCGGCGGCGTCGAGCAGCGAACTCAGCCGGGCCCCGCCGGCGTCGTCCGCCAACGCGGTCACCAACACCACCTCCGCGCCCCGCGCGGCGGCGAAGACCGCTGCCAGTCCGGCGCCGCCGGGCCGGTCGACGTGGGCCGTCTCGTCCAGCACCGGCACCGGCGAGTCCGGACAGAGCCGGTTCACCACCCCCTCGACGTCGCGGTCCAGCAGGGTGTCGCCGACCACCACCACGGGTCCCGTCACGCTTCCCCTCCTCATCACGCGTCGACCTGCTGACCTGCCCCACCGTCGAGCACCACCTCGACCCCGGTCCGCACGGGCGCCCCCGGCCCGGCGAGCGCCGTCGGCAGCGCCTGCTCCACGTACTCGCAGAGCAGGTGGCTGGCGACGAGGTGGAGTTCCTGGACGACCTGGCTGTCGGGTGAGGGGACGGCGAGGGTGTCGTGGCAGAGGTCGGCGAGGGGGTTGGGGGCGGGTCCGGTGAGGGCCCAGCAGCGCAGGCCGGTGTCGCGGCCGGCCTGGGCTGCGGCGAGGAGGTTGGTGCTGGTGCCGCTGGTGGACAGCAGCAGGAGGATGTCGTCCGCGCGGCCGTGGGCGCGCACCTGGCGGGCGAAGACCTCGTCGTAGCCGTAGTCGTTGCCGATGGCGGTGAGGGCGGAGGTCTCGGCGTGCAGGGCCAGGGCGGACAGCGGTCGGCGGTCGTCGCGGAGTTTGCCGACGAGTTCGGCGGTGAGGTGTTGGGCCTCGGCGGCACTGCCACCGTTGCCGGCCACCAGCAGCCGGCCGCCGTCGACCAGCCGACGCGCCAGGGTCTCCCCCCACCCGGCCAGCAGCTCCTCGTACTGCCGGAAGGGCAGCAGCGCCGCGGCCAGGTTCGCGAGGTGCGCGTCGAGCGGCGTCGGGGCCGCCGCCATCAGGCCACCACCCGGGTGGGCCGGCGCACCGCCGCCACGTCGCCGTAGACCTCGACCAGCCGCTCGGCGGTGGCCGCCCACGAGTACCGCCGCCGGGCCCGTTCCCGCGCCGCGGCCGCGTACGCGAAGCGGCGGATCCGGTCGTCGAGCAGCCGCTGGATCGCGGTGCCCAGCGCGCGCGGGTCCCGGGCCGGGACGAGGTCGCCGGTGACGCCCTCGACCACGGTGTCCTTGATGCCGCCCACGGCGGTGCCCACCACGGGCACCCCGCACGCCATCGCCTCCAGCGGGGTGAGCCCGAACGGCTCGTACCAGGGGGCGGCCACCAGGACGTCCGCCGAGCGGTACCAGCGCCCCATCTCCTCCCTCGGCACCGCGCCGACCAGCTTCACCCGGTCGGCCACCCCACAGGTGCCGGCGAGGGCGCGCAGCCGGCGGGCGTACGGGTCGGTCTCCAGCAGGCCGGCGGGCGGCCCGCCGACCACCACGCACTCGGCCCCGGGGACGTACGCCATCGCCCGGACCACCGTCTGGAAGCCCTTCCGCTCGACCAGCCGGCCGACGGTGAGGATCCGCGGCCGGCCGTCCTCCTTGTCGGCGGTCGGGCCGAGCGGGGCGAACGTGCCCAGGTTGACCCCGGACGGGACGACCGTCATCCGGGACCGGGGCACGCCCATCCGGACCAGCTCGCCCACCTCGTCCTGGCACTGCGCGATCACCCGGTCGACCGAGCGGCCCAGCTCCCGCTCGTAGCCGATGCGGCGGGCGGGGCTGGTGTCCTGCACGCCCTGGTGCCGCCGCTTCACCACACCCAGGGCGTGGTACGTCTGCACCACCGGCACCCCGGTCTGCCGGCTGGCGGCCAGCGCGGCGAGGCCGCTCATCCAGAAGTGCGCGTGGATCACCTCGGGCATCCAGTCCCCGCCCCGCCACCGGTCGACCAGCCACCGGCTGAACTCCTTCATGTGCGGCAGCAGCGCGTCCTTGGCGACCGGCTCGGCCGGCCCCGCCGGGACGTGCACGACGTCGTAGCCGTCGGCGCTGCGTACGGTCACGGGCAGGTCCACCGCGTCGCGGCGCGTGTAGACCCGCACGTCGTGTCCGGCGGCCGCGAGCGCGGCGGAGAGCTCGGCGACATGCGTGTTCTGACCGCCGGCGTCCTCGCCGCCCAGAATGGCGAGCGGGCTGGCGTGCTCCGAGATCATCGCGATGCGCATACTTCCTCCTCCAGCAGCCGGTCCCAGTCGGCGAGGAAACGGTCGAGGCCGTAGCGCTCCCTGGCGGCGGCGCGGGCCGCGGCCCCCGCCCGGCGCGCCTCCGCCGGCTCCTCGACGAACCGGCGGGCGGCGTCCAGCAGCGTGTCGACCCGGGTGGACAGGGCTCCGGCGCCGGGCGGCACCGCCGTCACCGCCTCGGTGGCGGCCAGCGCGACGACCGGCATCCCGATCGACATCGCCTCGATCAGGCTCAACCCGAGGGACGTCCACCGGCACAGGTGCAGGTACGCCCGCCGCCGCCCCAGCTCGGCGTGCATCCGGTGCTGGGGCACGTCGTCGTGGCTGGCCAGCCGGTCGGCCGGCAGGCCCAGGTGGTCGGCCAGCCCGGCGACCCTCATCCCGAAGACGTCCAGCGGGGCGATCTCGGCGAACCGGGGCAGCAGGTCCGTGCCGGTGACCCGCCAGCGGCGTACCGGCTCGTTGATCACCACCGCCAGCCGCTCCAGCTCGCCGGTGTACTCGGCGGTGGGCGGAACGATGCCGTGGTCGACCACGGTGGTGCGGGTGGCGCCGGTGTCCCAGAACAGCTCGTTGAACGCGGTGACGTGGGCGATGAGCAGGTCGTCCCGGTCGGCCATGGGGTGGCGGCTGTGGGGGACGTCGCCGTCCTTGGGGGTGTTGTGTTCGACGTAGACGGCGGGGATGTCCCGGCCGGGGCGACGGCCGAGCCACTCGGTGGCCAGGTCGAGTTCCTCGGGGCGTTGGAGGATGACGAGGTCCACGTCGGCGGTGCGCAGGTGGTCGGGGGTGACCTCGATGGCCGTGTCCGGCCAGGAGTAGGTGCGGGCGCGGCCGAGGCCGTAGGGGCCCCGGTCGGGGGTGACCGGCACGAGGTAGCGGTGCTTGCCGTGCACGAACGAGGTGGTCCAGGAGCCGTGCACGTGCCACAGCAGGACGTTCATCGGCCGCTCCCGCCGGTGCTGGCCGCCGCCGGCACGCGGTCTCCCGCGCCGCCCCCGTCGCGCGCCGGCAGGGCCGCCGGGGCCACCCCGAGCAGCCGCAGCGCGTCGAGCACCTGCCCGGCCCCGACGCCACTGAGGCAGGGATGCCCGGGCACGGGACACCGGGCGGCCCGGGTGTCCCGGCAGGGGGCCTCGGCGTCGCCGAGCCGTACGGTCGGCACCCGCCACGGCCCCCACTGTCCGAACGGGACGGTCGGGGCGAAGAGGCTGACCACCGGAACGCCGTGGGCGGCGGCGAGGTGGGCGGGGCCGGTGTTGCCCACCACCACCGCGCCGGCCCGGGCGACGGTGGCGGCCAGCTCGGCGAGCCCGGTCCGCCCACCGAGGTCGACGGCGTCGTCGCCGGCCACCTGGGCGGTCAGCTCCCGCTCGCCGGGGCCGCCGGTGACCACCACCCGGTAACCGGCGCTGGTCAGGGTGCGGACGATCCGGGCGGCCAGCTCCGGCGGGCAGCCCCGGGCCTGTGCCGCCGAGCCTGGGTGCAGCACCACGTAGCCCGGCTCGCCGGCCCCGGGCGGGGGCTCCGGCGCCGGGCGCAGGCGCAGGGCCGGTTCGTCGTGGTGGGCGAGGGTGTAGCCGGCGGCGGCGGCGAGGGAGAGGGCACGCTCGGGTTCGGGTACGCCGGCCGGGACGCGGTGACGCACGTCGAGCAGGGCGCCGGGGTAGTCGTCGCTGATCGCGCTGATCCGGCCGACCCCGGCCAGCCGGAGCAGCAGGGCCAGCGGCAGGGCGGACTGGTGGAAGCTGGTGAAGATGACCGCCTCGTCGGCGCCGACGGCGGCCAGCCGATCCGTCAACGTCGCCATGTCGGCCGGGTCGACCGGATCCGGGGTGGGGTCGATCCAGGGCAGCGGGTGTTCGACGATCTCGTCGACGCCGGGCAGCAGTTCCGCGGCGGCCCGCCCCCGGGGCCCGCACAGCATCACCACCCGGCCGGCGGTGGCGGCCACGGCGCGGATGCCGGGGCCGGTGACCAGCACGTCCCCCGCCGAGTCCGACCGCACCACCAGCACCGTCCCGCCCCGCTCCCGCCGGTCGCCCGGCGGAACGGTGCCGGTCCCGGTCCACCCTCGGGTGCCGGCCCGGCCCCGGATGGCCGGGTCGAGAGCCGGCTGGCCGTAGGTGGCCGGGTCGAGGGCCGTCTGGCGGCGCAGGATCTCCGCCACCGCCGCCGGCAGGTCCGCCGCGACCTGCGGGGCGGCGGCCACCTCCTGGGGGCGGGTCACCGGCGTGGGCACGAGGATCCCCGCCGCCCCCGCCGCCAACGCCGCCGTCATGTCCCGGCCGATGTCACCCACCAGCACACACCGGGACGGCACCGTGCCCAACTCCCGGGCCGCGGCGTGCACCAGCCCCGGCGCCGGCTTGCGGCACCCACACCCGTCGCCGTCGTCGTGCGGGCACACCAACCACGCGTCGAACCGCCCCAGCAGTTCCTCGACCCGGGCGTGCACCGCCCGCATCTGCGCCTCGCCGAAACAGCCCCGCGCCAGGCCCGACTGGTTCGTCACCACCGCCAGCTTCAGGCCGGCGGCCCGCAACCGGTCCAACGCCGCCCGTGTCCCCGGCATCGGCCGCACCTTCTCCGGGTCACCGTTGTACGGCACGTCCTCCACCAACGTGCCGTCCCGGTCCAGCAGCACCGCGTCGAACAGGACGGGCCCGGACGCGGCCCGGTCAGCGCCGGCACAAACCCGGGCTGACCTGCGCTGATCCGGCTCCACCTGGTCCTGTCGCACAGCCGGCGGGTTCCCGGCGCCCCGAGGAGTAAACGTCATCTTCAACGCGCCGCCGCGTCGCCCACGCCGGCGGCGTCGACACGCCGGCCCGGGGTGGCGTTACCCATCGCCCCGGAGAAGCTAACCCACGGGCGCTGTTAGGCCGGGCCGCGTCAGGGTATGGGGGCGCAGTGGCGATTGTGGAGAAAGTGATCGAAGCCCGCCCGGAGCAGGTCTGGGCGGTGCTGACCGACGGGTGGACCTACAGCGACTGGGTCGTCGGCACGGTGCACGTCCGGGACGTGGACGACGCCTGGCCCCGGGTGGGCGCCCAGCTGCACCACAAGGCCGGGCCGTGGCCGCTCTCCCTCCAGGACTCCTCCACGGTGCTCGCCTGCGAGCCGCCGCGCCGGCTCGTGATCCGCGCCGGGCTCTGGCCGGCGGGTGAGGCGATCGTGGCCTTCACCCTCGAACCGGTCGGCGACGGCGCGACCCGGGTACGCATCGGCGAGGACTTCGCCGCCGGCCCGCTGCGCTGGGTACGCAACAAGATCAACGATCTCGTGCTGCACCAGCGCAACAGGGAGACGCTGACCCGGCTGACGGACATCGCCAAGCGGCAGAAGGCGGACGGATGACGCAGACCGTGGTGGTGACCGGGGCGAGTGCCGGCGTGGGACGCGCCGTCGCCCGCCGGTACGCCGAGCGCGGCGCCCGGCTCGCGCTGCTCGCCCGGGGCGAGGCCGGCCTGGCCGCCGCCGAGCGGGACTGCCGGGAACTGGGCGCCTCCGAGGTGCACACCTACCGGGTCGACGTGGCCGACGCCGGCGCGGTGCAGCGGGCCGCCGACGACGTGGCGCACCGGTTCGGCGGGATCGACGTGTGGGTGAACAACGCGATGGTCTCGGTCTTCGCCCCGGCCTGGGAGATCCCGGCCCCGGAGTTCCGCCGGGTCACCGAGGTCAACTACCTCGGCACCGTGCACGGCACCCTCGCGGCGCTGCGCCACATGCGGGCGCGCGGACGGGGCGCGGTCGTGCAGGTCGGCTCGGCGCTGGCCTACCGAGGGATCCCATTGCAGTCGGCGTACTGCGCGAGCAAGCACGCCATCCAGGGCTTCAACGACTCGCTGCGGGCGGAGCTGCTGCACGACTGCCCGGGCGTGAGGCTGTCGATGGTGCAGCTCCCGGCGGTCAACACTCCGCAGTTCTCCTGGGTACGCACGCGGCTGCCCCGGCATCCGCAGCCGGTGCCCCCGATCTTCGCGCCCGAGGTGGCCGCGAAGGCGATCGTCTGGGCGGCCGACCACGGGCCGCGCGAGCTGAACGTGGGCGGGCCGACCTGGCGGGCCCGGCTCGGCGACATCCTGGCGCCCGGCCTGCTGGACCGGAAGCTCGCCCGTGACGGCTACGACAGCCAGCAGACCGGGGCACCCGTCGACCCGGCCACCTGGCGGGACAACCTGGACCGCCCCGGCGACGACGAGCGGGACCGCGGCGCGGAGGGCGTCTTCACGGACCGCGCGCGCACCCGCTCGGCCGCCCTCTGGGTCGGTACACACAAGCCAGCCGTCTCCGTCGCCCTCGCCGGCCTGGCCCTGGCCGTCACCGCCGTCACCCGCCGCCTCCGCTGATCCACGGACCACCGCTCAGGTCCGTCCTCGCTCCACCAGGGGGCGGATGACCGGCGGAACGGGGTGCCTTTTCGACCCGGATGTGGCAACTGGCTACGCTCTCAGGGAGCCCTGTCCGCCGACCGAGGATGTCCGACATGATCGAACCCGTGCAGCTGCCCGCGCCCTGGCGGGACGCACGCCTGACCGTCGTGGTTCCCACCTACAACGAGGCGGGCAACCTCCCGGTGCTGGTCGAGCGGCTCCTGGCCCTGCCGCTGCCGGGCCTGAAGATCCTCGTCGCCGACGACAACTCCCCCGACGGCACGGGCGAGGTGGCGGACAAGCTGGCCATCGAGCACCCCGACCGGATCGAGGTCGTGCACCGCGCCGGCAAGGAGGGCCTCGGCCGGGCGTACGTGGACGGGATCGGGCGCGCGCTGGACGGCGGCGCGGAGTACGTGGCGCAGATGGACGCCGACCTGTCGCACCCGCCGGAGGCGCTGCCGGGCATGCTCGGCGCGCTGCTCTCCACCCAGGCGGGCGTGGTCATCGGCTCCCGGTACGTGCCCGGCGGCGAGCTCGACGAGAACTGGCCGCTCTACCGGCGGGCGCTCAGCGGCTGGGCCAACCTCTACGTGCACACCCTGCTGCGGGTCCGGATCCGCGACCTCACCGCCGGCTTCAAGATCTGGCGGGCGGACGCGCTGCGCGACATCGGCCTGGAGCGCGTGCAGTCCAACGGCTACAGCTTCCAGGTGGAGATGCACTACCTGGCCACCAAGCTGGGGCACACCATCCTGGAGGTGCCGATCCGCTTCGAGGAGCGGCGCGACGGTGCGTCCAAGATGACCACCGCCACCAAGATCGAGAGCGCGCTGATGCCGTTCAAGCTGCGCACCAAGCACCGCAACGTCGAACGCTGAGGCACCGGGAACGGCGGACGCCGGGCGCGGAACCGCTCCCGCGCCGACGGCGTGGGACGCGGGGCGACCGGCACCGCCTCGGCGCAGCTCGGCGCGGCTCGGCGCGGCTCGGCGCGGCTCGGCGCGGCGCGGCTCGACGCGGCGCGGCTCGACGCGGCGCGGCTCGACGCGGCGCAGCTCGACGCGTCAGCCGATCCGCCCCGCCGAACGCCGTCCACTCGCCCATCGCCGTCACGGATTGTCACGTCACGCACCGTGACAATCGATCCCGAGTCGCCGGACTGCCGGTTTGGCGCTTTGCTCTGCACCCACCCACGCACCACGCGCTTGACCTGCCCTGATCCGATAGTGGTCCGGGGAGCGCCGGTCGCATGTCGTTACCCACGGTTGCCGGTGCGTATCCGGGTGCAGAGCAAAGGCGCATCGGAGGTGGTCCGGCAGGCACACGGGGGCGTCACTCTCGGTAAGCCCGAGCGCACGAACCGCCGTGCCACCGCCGGGGCCCCGTTGCCGCTGACGGACAGCAGAGCCGCCAGCCAGCAGAGCCGCCAGCCAGCAGAGCCGCCAGCCAGCAGCGAGCAGCAGCGAGCAGCAGCGAGCAGCAGCCAGCAGCCAGCCGGCATCTTCGACGAGCTGGTGACGGCGGCGTGGGTCAGCCGCCGGTCCCGCCGGCTGGCCCGTTGGGGATCCAGGAAAGCCGCGGGGGATCCACAGGGCGGCTGGGATCTACCGGTACAGCCGGAATCCCGGGTACAGCCGGGAACCCCCGGGTGCGGCCGGAATCCCGGGGTGCGGTCGGAATCCCGGGTGCGGTCGGAATCCCGGGAACAGCCGGTATCCCGGGTGCGGTCAGGAATCCCGGGTGCGGCCGGCGGCGCCGGACGCGCGTTAATGGTGCGGTCGGGTCAGCGGTAGATTGCGCGGTGCGCCGCGTCGATCGTGGCGGCGTACACCGGACCGGTGAGGGCGCGGTCGCGGGCCAGGGCGGCGCGGGCGGCGTTCGCGCCGGGGGCGCCGTGCACCCCGCCGCCCGGATGCGCCGACGCACTCGCCAGGAACAACCGGTCCACCGGGGTGTCCGCGCGGCCGAGGCCGGGGATCGGGCGCAGGAAGAGCTGCTGGTACGCGGCGGCGGTGCCGCCGCCGACCGCCCCGCCGACCAGGTTCGGGTCGCCTGCCTCCAGGTCGGCCGGCCCGGCCACGTGCCGTCCCACGATCAGGCTGCGGAAACCGGGCGCGGCCTCCTCCAGCACCCGCTCCATCCGGTCGACGTGGTCGGTTACCTCCTCGGCCCGCCAGTGCCGGCGGAACGGCAGGTGGGTGTACGACCAGAGCGACTCGGTGCCCGGCGGCGAGTGGCTGGGGTCGGCCACCGACATCTGCCCGACCAGCAGGAACGGGTCGCGCGGGACCTCCGAGCGGGCCAGTGTGGCCGCGTAGCCGGTCAGCCCGTTCAGGTCCGCCCCGAGGTGCACGGTGCCGGCGGTGGCCACCGCGCGGTTGGTCCACGGCACGGGCGCGGACAGTGCCCAGTCCACCTTCAGCGTCGAGCCGTCCCACCGGAAGTGCGCCAGGTCCTCCACCAGCCGGGGCGGCAGCGCCGCCGCACCGACCAGGTCCAAATAGAGCGCGGGGGCGGGGACGTCGGCCAGCACGGCCCGGCGGGCCCGCCACAGGGCGCCACCGACGGTGCGCACGCCCATCGCCCGGCCCCGGGCGGTCAGCACCCGGTCGACCCGGGCGCCGTAGAGAATCCGGCCGCCGCGCTCGGTCAGCCGGGCCACCAGCGCATCGGTGATCTTCTGCGCGCCGCCTTCGGGCACCGGCCAGCCGACCTGCTGGCCGAGCATGGCGAGCAGCCAGCCGTACACGCCCGAGCCGGCCTCCTCGGGCGACAGATCGGTGTGCAGGGCACAACCGGCCAGCAGCGCAGAGCCCCCTTCCCCGTCGAAGAGCTCGTCACCGAGCTTGCGGACCGGCACCACCAGCCGCCGGGCCAGCCGCAGCGCGCCGGCGACCCGCAGCCGGCGCAGCAGGGTCAGGCCGCCGCGCACCGGCGGGAACGGCCTGGTGATGGTGTCCAGCATCGGCTCCGCGACCTGCCGCCAGTCGTCGTACGCGTGCAGCCAGCGCTTGCCGTCGCCGGGCGCGAACGCCTCGAGCGAGGCCGCGGTGGCCTCCGGGTCGCGGTTGAGCACGGCCGCCCGACCGTCGGGCAGCAGGTGCGCCAGCACGTCCGGCGAGTGCCGCCAGCGCAGGCCGTACCGGTCGAGCCCCAGGCCGCGCAGCACCGGCGAGGCGTAGCCGAGGGGATAGAAGGAGCTGTAGAGGTCGCTGAGGTAGCCGGGGGCGGTCACCTCCGCGGAGCGCACCGCCCCGCCGGGCGCGGCGGTGGCCTCCAGCACCAGGACGTCCCAGCCGGCGTCCGCCAGCAGGTTGGCGGCGACCAGCCCGTTGTGACCGGCTCCGACGACGACGGCGTCCGCGCTATCCGCGCCGGGCGAGCTCATCCGGTCCGCCTACCCTGCCAGCAACCGGACGAAACGCGTTTGCCTCGTCGGGGCACGGGGATCCACCGCCGCATGTACACGGTTGCGCAGCTCATAGGTGGAGTGTGGGGCGCGGGCGGCGAGGGGGGCGAGCTGGTCGTACGCGATCCGGCCGACGGCTCCCCGGTCAGCTCGGCCCCGGTGGCGACGGCGGACGAGGTCGGCAAGGCGGTGGAGGCGGCGCGCGGCGTCGCGGCAGAGTGGGCGGTGACCGCCCCCGCCGAGCGCGTGGCGGCCCTGCACCGGGCGGCGGACGCGGTGGCGGCGGTCGCCGACCAGCTGGCCCGCGCGACGACGGCCGAGATGGGCAAGCCCCTCGCGGACGCGCGGGGCGGCGTGGAGGCGGGCATCGGCACGCTGCGACAGTACGCGGAGCTCGCCCCGGTGCGCGGCGGGCGGACTCTGCACGGCGGCACGCACGCCCTCGACTTCATGGTGCCGCAGCCGCGCGGGGTGGTCGCCGCGATCACCCCGTGGAACGACCCGGTGGCGGTCTCGTGCGGGCTGCTCGGCGCCGCCCTGGTCACCGGCAACGTGGTGCTCTACAAGCCGAGCGAGCGCACCCCGGCGACCGGCTGGCTGCTGGCGAAGGCGCTGGACTCCGCGCTGCCGCCCGGGGTGCTGTCGCTGCTGACCGGCGGCCCGGAGGTCGGGGCGGCGCTGGCCGCGCAGGAGGTCGACGTGGTCGCGCACGTCGGCTCCACCACCACCGGGCGCGCCGTCGCGGCGGCGGCGGCGCGGACCGGCGCCAAGGTGGTGTTGGAGAACGGCGGCAGTGACCCGCTGGTCGTGGACGGCGACGTCGACCCGGTGTGGGCGGCCGGGCAGGCGGCGACGGGTGCGTTCGCCAACGCGGGGCAGCTCTGCGTGGCGGTGGAACGGATCTACGCGCACCGGGACGTCGCCGAGGACCTCACGGGGTCCCTCGTGGAGCGGGCGGAGCGGCTGCGGGTCGGCCCGGGCGCGGACCCGGCGACCGAGCTGGGGCCGCTGGTGGACCGGCGGCACCGCGACCACGTGCACGGGCAGGTGACCGCGGCGGTGGCGGAGGGGGCCCGGATCCGCACCGGCGGGACGCTGCCCGACGGCCCGGGGGCGTTCTACCCGGCGACGGTGGTCACCGACTGCCGGCACGACATGACGCTGGTGCGCGAGGAGACGTTCGGGCCGGTCGCCGCGATCGTCGTGGTCGACTCGTTCTCCGAGGCGCTGCGGTGCGCCGCTGACTCCCCGTACGGGCTGTCCGCCACGGTGCTGACCGGGTCGATGAGCCACGCCCAGCGCGCCTGGCGGGAGTTGCCGGTGGGCACCGTGAAGATCAACGCGGTTTTCGGCGGGGCGCCGGGCGGTGCCGCGCATCCGCGCCGGGGCAGCGGCCACGGCTTCGGGTACGGCCCGGAACTGCTGGACGAGTTCACCGCCACCAAGGCGGTGCACATCGAGGCGCCCGGCGGCGGCCACTGGTGAGCACGCGAACGCAGGGGCTGCCCGCGGTCGGGCAGCCCCTGCGTCGTACGCGATGGTGGCCTCAGCGGCCGCGGGCCTTCGCGGTCTGCCGGTTGTTCGCCTTCTCGATGGCCTTGACCAGTTCGGGCTTGGTCATGCTCGACCGGCCGGGGACGTCCAGCTTGCGGGCCACCTTCATCAGGTGGTCCTTGGTGGCGTTGGCGTCCACCCCGCCGGCGGTGGGCGCCCGGCGCTCCGGTCCGCCGCCGGCCGCCTGGCGGTCGCTCGGGCCCTTGCGGCCCTTGGGTTCCCAGTGGTCGCCCACCTTCTCGAACTCGTGCTTCACCGCGGCGAAGGCGGTGCGGTGCGCCCGCTCCCCCTCGCCGTACGTCTCCACGGCCGAGTCGTGCGTCTTCTCCCAGGTGCGCTGCGCCTTCTCCGGGGAGCGTCGCAGCGTGCTGGGCAGTACCTCGCGCCCGGGCATCTCGTCCTCCTCCGCGTCGATGGGTTCTGGTTTGACCGTTCCCCCACCGCCGGTCGGCAAACCGGGCGGTCGGGTTTGTCGCTTTCCGGCCGGGGGTACCGGCGGGCCAGGCCAAGCCGGAGGCGCCCGGGCGTCCGGCGGCCGGGGCACAGGGAGCGGGCCATGACGACGACGGAGCCCGGCACGGCGCGCACTGCGGAGCAGCGGCTGCGGATACCCCGCAGGGTGCGGCAGTTGAGCTGGCGGACCTGGCGCGGGGTGCTGGTGCGCAGCGCGCGGAACTTCGTCAGGGACAACTGCGCGGACTGGGCCGCCGCGCTGACCTACTACGGGGTGCTCGCGCTGTTCCCGTCCACCATCGTGGTGGTCGCCCTGGTCGGGCTGGTGTCCGACGGCGAGCAGACCGTGGACACGGTGCTCGACCTGGCCCGGGACATGGGCGCCGGCTCGGTGGTGGCCAACGAGGGTTTCGTCTCGGTGGTTCGGGGCGTGGTCGACCAGAACGACTCGGCCAGCGTGCTGCTGAGCTTCGGCCTGCTCGGCGCGCTCTGGTCGGCGTCCGGCTTCATCGGGGCGTTCACCCGGGCCTCCAACGCCGTCTACGGCGTGGCGGAGGGGCGGCCGGTCTGGAAGCTGCGGCCCATGCAGATCGGGCTCGCGGCGGTCTCGCTGGTGCTGCTCGCCGTCGTCGCCACCGGCCTGATCGTCAGCGGCCCGGTCACCGACGCCGTGGGTGACCTGCTGAACGCCGGCGGGCTGGCCCGCACCGCCTGGAGCGTCGCCAAGTGGCCGGTGCTGGCCATGGTCATGATGGTGCTGCTGAGCCTGCTGTTCTGGATCGCGCCGAACGTCCGGCAGCCGCGGTTCCGCTGGCTCACCCCGGGCGGGGCGGTCGCCCTGGTGTCCTGGGTCGTCGCCTCCTTCGGCTTCGGCCTCTACGTGGCCAACTTCGGCTCGTACGACGCCACCTACGGCAGCCTCGGCGCCGTGATCGCGTTCCTGGTCTGGCTCTACCTGTCCAACTCGGCGCTGATGCTCGGCGTGCAGATCAACGCCGAGTTGCAGCGGGGCCGCGTGCTCCAGGCCGGCGAGCCGGACCCGGACGAGCCGGTCCTGCCCCCGAAGACGCCCACCGACGCGTGACCGCTGCCGGTTTACCGCCGGTGCCACCGGGTAGCGCAGAAGGCATGGAACGTGGCAGCAGCAAGCACGGACCGAGGGTCGACGAGCAGATGAGCCGGGAGGTCAGCGGCCTCGTGCAGGGGCCGGGGACCGGCGGCTCGCGGGTCGACGAGTCCCGTGTGCCGGAGCCGGCCGGTGAGGACCAGCCGGAGCCGACGACGGCCCCGGCCGGCGAGTTGCGTACGGGCGCGCCCAAGGGGATGAGTTCCCAGGACGTCGAACGGCGCAGCCGGCTCGGACGGTTCATCACGATGGCCGCCCTGCCGGGCGACCGGGAGGCGCTGATCGCCAACGCGCGGGACAACGACGCGCCGGCGGACATCCTCGCGGAGCTGGAGCGGCTGCCCGAAGGCACCCGTTACCAGACGGTCTCCGAGGTGTGGGCGGCACTCGGCCACAAGAACGAGACGACCCGCTGGTGACCGGATCCCCGCACGATCCGGCCCAACACCGGCGGACGAAGGAGGATGCCTGATGAGTGGCGTTACCGAACACGTGGACGTCTCCGTCCCGGTGCGCACCGCGTACGACCAGTGGACCCAGTTCGAGGAGTTCCCCCACTTCATGGAGGGGGTGCAGGAGGTCCGGCAACTGTCGGACACGATGACCCACTGGACCGTCGAGATCGCCGGGGTGAAACGCGAGTTCGACGCCGAGATCACCGAGCAGCTCCCGGACGAACGGGTCGCCTGGCGCTCGACCGGCGGCACGAAGCAGGCCGGAGTGGTGACCTTCCACCGGCTGGACCCGGACACCACCCGGGTCACCCTGCAGCTCGAGTTCGAGCCGCACGGCGTGGTCGAGCAGGCCGGCGACAAGCTGGGCATCGTCGACCGGCGCGCCAAGGGCGACCTCGATCGGTTCAAGCAGTTCATCGAGCGGCGCGGTCAGGAGACCGGCGCCTGGCGCGGCAGGGTCGACCGGCCGCAGCCCTGATCCCCCGCCCCCGGGCAGACGAACTCCGATGGCCGCCGGCTCCCCCGGCGGCCATCGCCGTTTGCGGGGAGCGGGCCCGGGTACCGCGATGGGTATGACGGACGAGAACACGGTGTGGCGGGACGAGGAACGGATTCCCCTGCAGGAACTGGACAAGGCCGTCGCGCGGTCGACCCTGGACGGCCAGACCGACGACGCGACGGGCAACGACGCCGGCGAGGAGGCCGCGTTCGGGCACGGGCCGGAGGCCGTGGACCGCGGCGGGCAGGCCGCCGGGGCTGGCCGTGAGCCGACCGACCCGGAGCGCGCCTACCGCCCCTCCACGACCGGACGGACCGGCCCCGACACGATGTGAGCCACGGCCGGCGCGGCGGTCACCCCGGCCACCCGCGTCGGTCCCGCTCAGCGGGCCGCCGGCACCGGCCGGTCGGCGCCCCCGGCCCGGTGGCGGTCGTGCTGCCGCCGGGTGCCCGCCGCGTGCAGCGCGATCAGCGTCAGCGCGAGCACGACCAGCGCCGGCCCGAGCAGCTCGACCGAGGTGTTGCCGAGCAGCACCCCGATCCCCGCCGGGACGAGCGCCCCGCCCAGCCCGGCGGCGCCGATCTGGAGCCCGATGGTCCGGTCCGCGTGCGCGGCGCCCACCCGGTCGACGGTGGTGAGGGTGAGCAGCGGGAAGACCGGGGCGGCGGCGAACCCGACGACGAACAGCCCGGCCACGGCCAGCCAGGCCGGGGCCGGCACCGCGATCAGGGCCGCGCCGACGGCCATCCCGACCAGGCTGCCCCGCAGCACCACCCCCGCGCCCAGCCGCTCGGCCACCACGCCCTGCACCACCCGCCCGACGAACAGGCTCCCCCAGTAGCCCGAGACGCAGACGCCGGCCACCGTCGCGCCGAGGCCGCGGCCCTCGGTGAGCAGCAGGAACGCCCAGAGCCCCGCGGCCACTTCGATCGCCACGTAGACGGCGAAGGCCAGCGCGCCGATCCAGACCGCCGGCAGCCGCAGCGTCTCGCGTACCGGCGTGACGGTCGGCGGGGCGACGGGCGCCGCGCCGGCCGGGGGGCCGGCGGACTCGCGGGCCGGGGCCCGGTCCCGCCAGGCCCGGACGGTCAGCGCGAACGCGGCGGCCAGGACGAGCTGGGCCGTCGCCACGAGGCCGTACCCCCAGCGCCAGGCCAGCCCCGCGCTGAGCGCCCCGGTCATGATCAGCGGTCCGAGCGCCACCCCGAGGCCGAAGAAGGCGTGCATCCAGTTCATGTGGCGCGGACCGAAGGCGCCGGCGGCGTACGCGTTGAGCCCGGAGTCGATCGCGCCGGAGCCCAGACCGAGCACCAGGGCGCAGCCCACCATCAGGGCGAGGCCGGGCGTCAGCGCGTAGCCGGTGAGCGCGAGGCTGGCCAGCAGGGTGCTGCCGGCGAGCAGCCAGCCGACCCCGAGCCGGGCCAGCGTGAAGCCCGCCAGCACGCTGGAGGTGAGGTAGCCGGCGGTCCCGGCGGTGAGCACCAGGCCGACGGCCTCGGTGGGCACGCCGAAGTCGGCCCGGATCGAGGGCCAGCCCACCCCGATCAGCCCGTCGGGCAGGCCGAGGCTGACGAAGGCGAGGTAGGCCAGCAGGAGCAGCGAGGCGCGGGGCGGGACAGTGGACACGGACGACCATCCTGCCTCGTGTCACCGGCGCCGCGACCGGGCCTCCCCCGCAGGGACAAAAAGTGCGGTCCGGACGGGTGGAGAAACGGACAGCTCATCCAGAATCGGCCGTTCGGCTGACGGCAACCCCGGGGTCGCGCGCAAGACTTTCGGGATGCAACAGGGCTCCGGCTTCCTCTCCACGCGTCAGCGCCGCCTGGCTTGGCTCGGCTTTCTCCTCGCCGCGCTCCAGGCTCCCGTCTCCGCCAAGCTGGTCTCGGACGACTCCTGGTTGTTCAGCCTCTGCGTGGCGCTGATGGTGGCGACCGTGATCATCGCCGACGACGCGGCCCGGCGCCGCCCGGCCGACGCGCGCTCGACGGACTAGCGCCGCGGCGCGACGGCAGGGCACGTCGGACCCCTCACGAGCCTTCTCCCGCACCGCTCCGCGCGGGATCAGCCCGGCTTGACCGCGATCGCGCCGTCGACGGTACGCAGGATCAGGCGCAGCGTCTCGTGCCGGGAGGCGCCGGTCTCGGCGACGTAGGCCCAACCGGCGTACAGCTGGGACCAGATCAGGCTCTGCACCCAGCCCGCCGGCAACTCCGGGTCGATGGTCCCGTCGTGGTGGCCGCGCTGGACCATCGCGGCGAACTCCGGATCGCAGCCGGCCGGCCCCTCGGTGGCCGGGGCGGCGAGGCCCGGCTCGGTGAAGATCAGCGAGAGCAGGCTGCCGAGGTCGAAGTACTCCTGGCAGAGCCGGCGCACGGCCGACGCCCCGCTGCCCTCGGCCATCCGCGCCTGGGCGGTCGCGCGGGCCAGCCGGGCAGCGGCCTCGGTGCCGACGGCGGCGAGCAGGTCGGCACGCTCGGCGAAGTAGCGGTGCAGCGTCGTACGCCCCACGTCGGCGGCGGCGGCGATGTCGCCGAGGGAGGCGGCGGGGTTGCGCCCCAGCACCTCGATCGCCGCGCCGACGATGGCCTGGCGGGTCCGGGCCCGACTGCCGGACACCTGCGTATCGGTCACGCGGCGAGGATAGCAATACGTCGTTTCGGAATAGCGCTTGACTGGATTGGAACACCACTGTTCCATTCAGGGCATGACTTCCTCCGCGCTTGCGCTGCCCCGGTTACGTACGCTCGCGTCGTTCCTCGCCCCGCACAGGCGGACGATGGCCCTCGGGCTCGTGTTGGGGCTCGCCGCGAACGCGGCCGGGCTCGCGACGCCGATGGTCACCAAGTGGGTCCTGGACACACTGGGCACCGGCGGGTCGATGGCCCGCCCGATCTGCGTGCTGCTGGCGCTCGTCGTCGTCGGCGCGGCCATCTCGCTGTGGCAGTGGCGGCTGCTCGGGACGCTGGCCGAGCACATCGTGCTCGACGCCCGGGCCACGATCGTCCGGCACTACTTCCGGGCCCGGGTCGGCGACCTGCAACGCCGGCCCACGGGCGAACTGGTCACCCGGGCCACCTCCGACACGCAACTGCTGCGCGAGGCGTCCGGCAGCATCGTCGGCCTGGTCAACGCCGGCATCGCCCTGCTCGGCACGCTGGTGCTGATGGGCGTGCTCGACCTGTTCCTGCTGGGCTGCACCATCGTGGCCGTGCTGGTCGTCGCGGCGGTCATGGGCACGCTCATGCCCCGCATCGCGACGGCGCAGGCCGCAGCGCAGGAGTCGATGGGCACGCTCGGCGGCGCGCTGGAGGGGGCGCTGCGCGCGATCCGGACGGTCAAGGCCAGCCGGGCCGAGGCCCGGTTGACCGAGCGGATCGTCGCCGACGCACGGCAGGCGGCGGCGCACAGCGTACGGGCGGCGCGGGTGACCGCGTCGGTCTGGACCGTCGCCTGGACGGGGATCCAGCTCGCGGTGATCGCGATCCTGGGCATCGGCGCCTGGCGGGCCCAGCGTGACCTGCTGGAGATCTCCAGCCTGATCGCGTTCCTGCTGTACACGTTCCAGCTCATGGGGCCGATCACCGAGCTGACCCAGAACACCACGGCGTTGCAGGCCGGGATCGCTGCGGCGGGGCGGATCCGCGAGGTCGAGACCATCCCGGTCGAGCCGGCGGGCCCCGTGTCCGCCCCGACGGAGCGCCCGGGAATGCCCGACGCGGAGCAGCCGGTGCTGGTGTTCCGTGGGGTCACCGCCCGGTACGGGCCGGACGCGCCCGTTGCGCTGCACGACATCGACCTGGCCATCCCCCGGCGCGGGCACACCGCGATCGTGGGGCCGTCGGGGGCCGGCAAGACCACGCTGTTCTCGCTGATCCTGCGCTTCCTGGAGCCGGAGCGGGGGCAACTGCTCCTCGACGGCCGCCCGTACGCGGCCCACGGACACGACGAGGTGCGGGCCCGGCTCGCGTACGTCGAGCAGGAGACCCCCGTGGTGCCCGGCACCATCCGCGACAACCTGCGCTTCACCCACCCGGACGCCACGGACGAGGAGATCCGGGCGGTTCTTCGCGCCGTCCGGCTCGACGACAAGGTCGACTCGCTGCCGGACGGACTGGACACGTCGCTGTCGTCGACGGAGGTGTCCGGCGGGCAGCGCCAGCGCATCGCCCTGGCGCGGGCCATGCTGCGCACCCCCGACGTGCTGCTGCTCGACGAGGCGACCGCGCAGGTCGACGGGCTGACCGAGGCGGCGTTGCAGGAGTGCGTCCGACAGCGCGCGGCGGCCGGGGCCGTGGTGACCATCGCGCACCGGCTCTCCACCGTGCTCGACGCCGACCGGATCGTGGTGATGGAGCACGGCCGGATCCGGGCCCAGGGCACCCACTCCGAGCTGCTGGCCGGCGACGACCTCTACCGCCGGTTGGTCGCGGCGCTGCGCATCGCGGCCGAGGAGCACGCGGTGGCGGCACGCTAGCGCTCTGCCGGAGCGCGCCTCGCGGCCGGGGCGGCCCCCTGGGCGCCCGCGCAGGGCCGCTTTCGGCGCGCCTCGTGACCGGAGGAAGGCCGCTAGCCCGCTCCGCCGGGGCGCGCCTCGTGGCCGGGGCGGCCCCGGCTCCGCCGCCGCTCCTTCATCTCCGCCTCGTAGAGGTGCCGGCGACCGCCGACCAGTTCCTCGCGGGCCGCCCGGTCCAGGTCGCGGAAGAGGGCGTAGTACCCGTCGTCGAAGTCCTCGACGATCTGGAACGTCCAGCGGCCGGCGATCACGTTGCGGCCCAGCAGCTCGGTGTCGATGCGTTCGGCGATGTGCGGGTGCCCGGCGGCGCGGAACATCTCCACGGCGTCGTCGAGCATCAGGTCGGCGTGCCCGACGAGCTGGTGCAGCGAGTAGAGGTGGCCGCGGACCCGCTCGACGCACTCCAGCGCTTCGCTGAGCTTGCCGAGCGCGGCCACCGTCTCGTCGCTGACCCCGGCCGGCCGGCGGTGCCGTTCGTCCGGTCCGTCCACGTGTTGTCCCATCCGTCCTCCACGGTGTCGGCTGCGCCCGTCCGGGCGGTTCTCCTCCTGCCCCGCCCGCGCCGGGTCAATCCCGGCGGGCCGGGTTGACCGATCGGTGGAGGACCAAAAACCCGCCGAGTGGCCGAGGTCGACCGGGGAATCGGCCGGATAGCCTCGTTTCCCATGCGTGTGCCGTTCAACCGGGTCGAGGCCCGTTCCGCCGCCGGGTCGGCGCGAGCCACCCTGGCCCTCCTGTCCACCTCGGTCGGCGTCGAGGGGCTGGCCGCCGCCGCGGCGCGGCCGGGACTGCTCGCCCTGGTCGACCAGCACGCCGCGGCGGTGCGGGAGAGCCTGGACGGCGACCGGCGGTCGCTGAGCGCCGCCGCGCTCGCGGGCTACGCGGAGGGCGTACGCGCGGCCGCGCTGGAACACGGCTGGGAGCCGGCGGCGGCGCCGGTGGACTGGTCCGAGCCGGACTGGCTGCTCACCCGGCTGCTCGCGGTCTGCGCGTTGGCCCGCTCGCTGGGCACCCCGGCGCCGGGTCCGCTCCCCCGCGTCTGAGCGGGCCGACCGCGTCCACCGGCACGCCGGAGGGGCGCCCGCCACGTTCGCGGACACCCCTCTCGACCGGCGTCACCGGCGTGGTCAGCGGCGGAACTGCTGGGTCTCGTCGCCCACGTTCCCCGACTGGTAGGTGCCGCGCCCGCCGGCCGTCGCCGACTCCTGCGGCATGACCTGCGTGCGCTCGGCCGCCGCCCGGTCGGCCATCTGCCGGCCGACGTCGGTCTGGCCGGCCTCCCGGGCCCGACGATGCTCCTGCATCGCCCGCGACTCCTCGGCCATCCGGTTCAGCCAGCCGTCCCAGCGGTTCTGCATCGGCTTCACCAGACCGCCACCGACGCCGACGATCAGGATGCCGGCCACCGTGGCGAGCACCGCAATCAGCACCGGTGTGGTCACCGTGGTGGCGATGCCCACCTGGTTCAGCGCGGCGATCACACCCAGCGCGAGGATGAAGATCGCCGTCAGGTCGGCCAGGATCTTGCCGTACGCGAGCCCGCCCAGCGCCCCGGTGACCAGATCCCGGACGGCGTTGGCGATCGCGGCGGCCACGACGACGATGATGATCGCCACGAAGGCGCGTGGCAGCCAGGCGACCACGCCGCGGATCAGGTCACTGATCGCGTTGGGTCCCCAGACGCCGAAGGCGAACTGCAGGGTGAACAGCAGCACGGCGTAGTACGCGAGTCTCGCCAGGATGTCGCTGGCGTCGTACTTCGTGCGTTCCAGCGCGCGCTTGATGCCGCCCCGTTCGACCGCCTTGTCGAAGTTGACCCGTTCCAGCGCCGCGTCGACGATTTTCAGCACGGCTCTGGCGATGAGCCATCCGACCACGAGGATCGCGATGAACGCGACGGCCCGCGGTATGAACAGCAGCACCGACCTCCACATGTCGGCCACGGCGTCGCCGATGTCGACCTGCCTGACCGCGAGGGTTTCCGGCATGATGTCCCTCCTGTCGCATGGACTGCGCCGGGCGCTTACCCGGTCACCGACGCGGCACGCCGTGCCGGTCCCCGTCTTTTTCCCGACATGTCATCGCAGACCCGCCCCGACCTGGCCGAACGTTTGCCGTGGACGACGCGCGGGACATGATCGGGAACGGGTGCCGGATGGTCCGGTTAGGCTGCGGTCATGCCAGGAACGGTCGGACGGGTCCCCAACCCACCAGCCCCGGTGTCGGGGGTGCCCTCCGCCTCGGGCGCGGCGGCCGCCGTCCTCGGCCACGACTGGGCCGGCACCCCGCTCGGCCCGTGGCACTCGTGGGACCCGGCGGTCCGCGCGACGACCGAGGTCGTCCTCGCCTCGCCCGTGCCGATGGCCCTCACCCTGGGCGCCGACCACCTGCTGCTCTACAACGACGGGTACGCGGAGCTGATCGGCGACCGGCACCCGGGGGCGGTGGGCCGGCCGGCCGGCGAGGTGTTCCCGGAGGTCTGGCCGATGCCCGGGGTCGGCGACGCCGTCGAGCGCGCCTACCGCTCGGGCGAGCCGTTCCTGGAGCGGGAGTCCACCCTTCCCCTGCACCGGCGTACCGGCCCGGTCGAGCAGCGGGTCTTCACCCGGGGCCACTCCCCGGTGCGGGACAGCGCCGGGCGGATCGTCGGCGTGCTGACCGTGGCCGCGGAGACCGCCCAGGTCACCCAGCAGTTGCAGAGCCTCAGCGACTTCGCCGCCGCGCTCGCCGGCACCCTCACCCTGGACGACGTGGCCCGGGTGACGCTGCGCTACGCGATCACCTCGTTCGACGCCGACCGGGTCTCGTTCGCCGTGGACGAGGGCGGCGGCGGGTGGCGGATGGTCCGGCGCGTACGCGGCGAGCTGATGGACGAGGCCGACGAGCGGCTCCCCCCGCTGTGGCGGCGCGTCCCCCCGGACTGGGAGGGCCCGGTCGCGTCGGCCGCCCGCACCGGCGTGCCGCTCTTCGTCGACGACGGCCAGCCGCTGCGGGAGATCGCGGTGGACCGGCACGACCAGAAGATCCGGGCGCTGGCCGCGGTGCCGCTGCGGGCGTCGGTGGTCCGCGGCGGGCTGGCCGTCGGCTACCAGGCCCCGCGCGTCTGGTCGGCCGCCCAGCGGGCCCTGCTGGCCGCGTCCGCCGAGCTGGTCGGCCAGGCCGCCGAGCGGGCCCGCCGGTTCGAGACGCAGCACGGCACCGCCCAGCTCCTGCAGCGCAGCATGCTGCCCGAGCACCTGCCGGACCTGCCCCGGATGCGGATCGCCGCCCGCTACGACCCGGGCGTCGACGGCAACGCCGCCGGCGGCGACTTCTACGACGCGTTCCTGCTGCCGACGGGCGGTTTGGGCATCGTGCTCGGCGACGTCGCCGGCCACGACGTGCAGGCCGCGGCCCGGATGGGGCAGGTCCGGGCCGCGCTGCGCGCGCTGGCGCTGACCGACCCGCGCCCGGACGCCGTGCTGGCCGGGCTCGACCGGCTGGTCACCAGCCTGGGTGCCGAGGGCGACACGCACGAGCTCTTCGTGACCGTGGTCTTCGGGGTGGTCGACGCCGAGCGGCAGCAGCTCACCCTGGCCAGCGCCGGCCACCCCGCCCCGCTGATCCGTCGGTGCGCCCCGGACGGCGAGCCGGTCGCCGAGTACGTCGACGTGCCCGCCGGCGCCCCGCTGGGCCTGGGCTGCCGGCCGCCCACCGCGACGGTCCGGTTCGCCCCCGGCGACACGCTGCTGCTGTTCAGCGACGGCGTGGTGGAGCGGCGCTGGCAGGGACTGACGGCGGGCCTGGACGCCCTGGCCGAGGCGGTGGCCGGGGCGGGCAGCGGCGACCCCCGCGCGCTGTGCGCGGTGGCGACCGCGGCGGTGCCCGGTGCCACCGAGGACGACGTCGCGGTGCTGGCGGTGGAGCACGCGCTGCGGCCGAGCCGGTCGACGAGCATGGAGGTGCCGGCCGAGCCGACCGCGCCGAGCCGGGTGCGGCACTGGATGACCGGGCAGCTCACGGAGTGGCAGGTGCCGGAGTCGCTCATCGGCGCGGCGGTGCTCTGCACCAGCGAGCTGACCACCAACGCGCTGCTGCACGCGGGCACCGCCGCCCGCGTGGAGATCGACCTGAGCCCGGAGCGGCTGCTGGTGTCGGTCGCCGACTCGGGCACCCGGGGCACGGTCACCCGGGCGCAGACCGACACGCTCAGCAGCCGGGGCCGGGGGCTTGGGCTGATCGAGGAGCTGAGCGACGCGTGGGGGACGGACCCGACCGTACGCGGCTCGACCGTCTGGTTCGAGCTGCTGATCCCGTCCGACTGAGCGGTGGCGTCAGCCGGCCCGGCACGGGTAGGAGGAACACCATGCCCACCGAACAGCCCGCCGGTGTCCTCTTCGACGTGGACGGCACCCTGGTCGACACCACATACCTGCACACCGTGAGCTGGTGGGAGGCGCTGCGCCAGACCGACCGGCAGGTACCGATGGCGGAGATCCACCGCGCCATCGGGATGGGCTCGGACAAGCTGCTCGACCACCTGCTCGGCCCGGAGCGGGACCGGGGCGCGGACGGGAAGCTGCGGGACGCCCACGACGCGCTCTTCGCGGAGTACTGGGAGCGGCTGGTCCCGCTGCCCCGCGCGGCCGACCTGCTGCGGGCCTGCGCGGAGCGGGGGCTGCGGGTGGTGCTGGCCACCTCCGCCGCCGAGCACGAGGTCGCCGCGCTGCGCCGGGCCCTGGCCGCCGACGACGTGATCGACACCGTGACCTGCGCGGCGGACGCGCAGGAGAGCAAGCCCGCACCCGACATCCTGGTGGCCGCGCTGGAGCAGTCCGGGCTGGCCGCCGAGCGGGTGGTCTTCGTCGGCGACTCGGTCTGGGACGTCGCAGCCGCCGGCAGGCTGGACATCCCGTGCGTCGGGCTGACCTGCGGCGGGACGAGCCGGGGCGAGCTGGCCGGGGCCGGGGCGCTGGCGGTCTACGACGATCCCGCGGCCCTGCTCGCCGCCCTCCCGGGCTCGCCGATCGCCGCCGCGGCCTGAGGGTCGCGTCGCACCGACCGGGACACGGAGTCGATCGGGACAGGAATACGAAAGGACCTCCGGGGGCAAGGACTCTCTCCGCCTGCCCGCACGCCGTGGGCGACGCGGAGAGGTGGTGTCGTGGAGCCGGTAGACGTGGCGTTCGCGGTGGTCGGTCTGGGTGCGCTGCTGGCGGGGGTCCTGCCCCGGGTCCTCGAACGCCGGCCGCTGTCGATGCCGATCGCCTTCCTCGGGCTCGGCATGCTGGTCTTCGTCCTCCCCACCGGGCTGCCGAACCCCGATCCGCTCGCGTACCCGGAGATCGCCACCCACCTCACCGAGATCGGCGTGATCGTCGCGCTGATGGGCGCCGGGCTCAAGATCGACCGGCCGCTGAGCTGGGCGCGCTGGTCGTCGACGTGGCGGCTGCTGGCCATCGCCATGCCGGTGTGCATCGCCGCGGTGGCGCTGCTCGGCTGGTGGTGGGCCGGGCTCGTGCCGGCCGCCGCGCTGCTGCTGGGGGCGGCCCTCGCTCCCACCGACCCGGTGCTCGCCGCCGACGTGCAGGTCGGCGAGCCCAGCGACGTCGAGGACTCCGAGGACGAGGTCCGCTTCGCCCTCACCTCCGAGGCCGGGCTGAACGACGGGTTGGCCTTCCCCTTCGTGTACGCGGCCATCGCCATCGCCACCACCGGCCTCGCCCCGGCGGACTGGCTGGGCCGCTGGCTCGCCGTGGACGTGCTCTGGAAGGTCGTCGCCGGGGTGGCCGGCGGCTGGCTGATCGGCTGGCTGCTCGGCAAGCTCTTCTTCCGGGCCCCGAGCCACCTGCGGCTGGCCCGGCACGCCGAGGGCTTTCTCGCGCTCGCCGCGACCTTCCTGGCGTACGGGCTGGTGGAGGTGGTCGGCGGGTACGGCTTCCTGGCGGTCTTCGTGGCCGCCCGGGCGATCCGGGCCGCCGAACGGACCCACGAGTTCCACTCGGTGCTGCACGCCTTCGCCGAGCAGATCGAGCGGCTGCTGACCGTCATGCTGCTGCTGCTCTTCGGCGGCGCGGTGGTGGGCGGGCTGCTGGCCCCGCTGACCTGGCCGGCCGCCGCGGTCGGGCTGGCGCTGGTCTTCGTGGTCCGGCCGCTGGTCGGCCGGCTGTCCCTGCTCGGCGCGGCGGGCCGGCCCGCCGAGCACTGGGTGATCGCGCTGTTCGGCATCCGCGGCGTCGGTTCGTTCTTCTACCTCGCGTACGCGACGGCGAAGACCGACTTCGCGCAGGCGGACCTGATCTGGGCGACCGTCGGCCTCGTGGTGATCGTGTCGGTGGTGGTGCACGGTGTCGCGGCGACCCCGGTGATGCAACTGCTGGACCGCAGGGGCGAGCGCACCGCCGACCCGTCCGAGCGGGGCCGCGCCGGCGAGCCCGTCGCTGCCACGAGCTGACCGGTCGGCTCAGACCGGGGCGACCGGTCAGCCGGCGGCGAGCGCCCCGGCCTGGCGACGGCGACCGGTCAGCGGCGGCGACCTGCGGTCCGGGGCGGCGGTCGGGTCAGGCGGGCGACCAGGGCGCGGCCGAGGTCGCGGCCCGAGAGCCAGGCGCTCTGCACCCGGGGCTCGCCGGACGAGATCGACCTGGGCATGTCGGCGCGCGAAGGCCGCCCGGCGGGCCGGCGGGACGGGTGGGGGTCCGAGCCGGCTCGCCGGCGGACGGCAGGACCTGTCCGGGGATCCGCATGGATCGGCCCGGGGCGGGGTATTGGCACGTCTGTTCGAAGGAAGGCGGAGATGATGACGGACCGCGACAGCACCCGGACCAACCCGCAGGGCGCGATCAAGGACCCCGACGAGTGGGTCACCGGCGAGGAGCCGCCGACGGCGGCGCAGGAGTCGTACCTGGCCACGCTGGCCCGCGAGGCCGGCGAGGACCTGCCGGAGGGGCTCACCAAGGCCGAGGCGTCCAAGCGGATCGACGAGCTCCAGGAGGAGACCGGCCGCGGTCAGTGACGCGGCGGGAGGCGGTGCCACTCGACCTCGTCGAGCCGCCCCGCCGCCACCCGCGCGGTCGCGAAGGTGGCGTACGGCTGGGCGCGTCGGTCGGTCGGCGAGCCCGGGTTGAGCAGGCGCAGCCCGCCCGGGGCGACCGTGTCCCAGGGGATGTGCGAGTGGCCGAAGACGAGCAGGTCGGTGTCGGGGAAGCGGGCCGCGCAACGCTCCTCGCGCCGGGCCTTCGGCCCGGTCTCGTGCACGACCGCGATCCGCAGCCCGTCGAGTTCCACCCGGGCGACCTCCGGCAGCCGGGCGCGCAGCGCCGGCCCGTCGTTGTTGCCGTACACGCCGACGAGCCGGCGGGCCCGGGCGACCAGGGCGTCGAGCAGCGACTCGTCCACCCAGTCTCCCGCGTGCAGCACCACGTCGGCGGCGTCGACGGCCGCCCAGAGCGGCGCCGGCAGGTCCTTGGCCCGCGCCGGCACGTGGGTGTCGGCGGTGATCACCAGACGCATCCCCCCATTCTCCGCGACGGCGGCGGCGGCGCCCAACCGCCCGTCCATCCGGCCGTAGGATCGGGACGTGGGCGCTGCCACGGTGGTCGAGGGGCGGTCGGCGCCGGTGGGGGCGCTGCTGCGGCAGTGGCGGGAGCGGCGCGGGCTCAGCCAGCTCGCCCTCTCGGTCGAGGCGGAGATCTCCACCCGGCACCTCAGCTTCGTGGAGACCGGCCGCGCGACGCCGAGCCGGGAGATGGTGCTGCGGTTGGCCGAGCACCTCGACGTGCCGCTGCGGGACCGCAACCGGCTGCTGCTGTCCGCCGGGTACGCCCCGGTCTACTCCCACGCGCCGCTGGACTCCCCCGAGCTGCGCCGGGTCCTCGACGCGGTACGCCGGGTCCTGCGCGCGCACGAGCCGTACCCGGCGGTCGCGGTGGACCGGCTCTGGAACCTGGTCGCCGGCAACGCCGCCCTGCCGCTGCTCACCGAGGGCGTCGCGGCGCACCTGCTCCGGCCGCCCGTCAACGCGCTGCGGCTGACCCTGCACCCCGAGGGCATGGCCCCCCGGATCGTCAACCTCGCCGAATGGCGCGACCATCTGCTCGGCCGGCTGCGCCGGCACCTGGGACTGACGGCCGACCCGGAGTTGACCGCGCTCCACGAGGAGCTGCGCGGCTACCCGGGCGGGTCGGCCGATCCGGACGCCGAACTGCCCCGCGCGGGTGACGTCGTGGTGCCCCTGCGGCTGCGCCGTCCCGGCGGCGAGATCTCCTTTCTCAGCACCGTCTCGACCTTCGGCACCCCTCTCGACGTGACCGTCGAGGAGCTGTCCATCGAGTCGTTCTTCCCGGCGGACGAGGTCACCTCGGTGTACCTGCGCGACGCCGGCCGCTGACCCCGTCCCGGCCGCCGGTGACCGCCACGGCTGACCGGCCGGACGCGGCGTCCTGTCGAACCGGGCCGGTCCGGCGGTCCGGTCCGCGCCCCCGGCGGCGTTACCCGTGGACGGCGGCGGGAACCCGGGCGGTTGACGAAGGAGGAGGCTGATGAGCACACCGTCGAGTGGGACCTCGGGCTGGCGGCCCGGCATGCCTGGCGGCGACACCCTCCCGTCCGGTCCCGCCGGTCGGCCGGCCGCCCATGCCGGCGACGGGCACGGCCCGGAGATGGGCCCGCCCACCGTGACGATCGGCTCGTACCCGGACTATCCGTCCGCCCAGCGGGTGGTGGACTACCTGGCGGACAACCGCTTCCCGGTGGAGCACACCGCCATCGTCGGCACGAACCTCACCCTGGTCGAGACGGTGCTCGGCCGGCTGACCACCGGCCGGGCGGCGCTGCTGGGCGCCGGCACGGGCGCCTGGTTCGGGCTCTTCGTCGGGCTGCTGTTCGGCATCTTCACGGCCGGCGACAACTGGATCGCGATCATCCTGGTCGCGCTGGTGGTCGGCGCGATCTGGGGGGCGGTGTTCGGCGCGGTCACGCACGCGATGACCGGCGGGCAACGCGACTTCACCTCCGCCAGCTCGCTGCGCGCCAGCCAGTACGCGGTCATCGTCGACGCACAGTTCGCCGAGCAGGCCCGGCAGCTGGTCGGCCGGATGCACCTCACCGCGTCGCCGCAGATCCGGTGACGTCCGGACCCGGGCGACCGCCGCCCGGGGACGTCCCGCCCGGGCGGCGGGGTGGATAGTTGCCGGGCCCGGGTGGGTGGCGGGCGTGGCGCGGGGCGTTGGTCAGCGGTCGGTGGCGAGGCGGGCGTGCAGGTGCTCGTCGTAGCGGCGGCCGTCGCCGTAGCGGTAGGACTCCCGCAGCGTGCCCTCGGCGGGATAACCGGCCCGCTGGGCCACCCGGCAGGAGGCCGGGTTGGCCACGGCGTGGCACAGCTCGATCCGGTGCAGCCCGAGCGCCGCGAACGCCCACCCGGTGAGCCGGACGACGGTCCTGGAGGCGACGCCGCGACCGCGCGCCGCGGCCACCGTCCAGTAGCCGATGGAGGCGTTCCGGTCGTGAATCCGGAACAGCGACACCGAGCCGAGCAGCCTGGCGGGGTCGGCCGGGTCGACGACCGCCAGGGAGACGTGGTCCCCGGCGGACCAGTCGGCCCGGCGACGCACCCACGCCAGCGCCGCCTCCCGGTCGACCGGCCCCGCCGGGGGGTTCCACTGGGCGATCGCCGGCTCGCGCAGCGCGGCGAGGACCGCCGGTGCGTCCTCCTCCCGCCACGGACGCAGCAGCAGGCCCGGGGCGGTCAGTTCGAGATGGTCCACGACGCCGGAGTCTGACACACCCGCGCACCCCGCCGCTCGGGTTTCCCGGCGCTGTCTTTCAAAGCTGGAGGATCCGTTCTGGACAGCGACGGTAACCGGGCTCACACGCCACTAGTTGAATTTTGAAAGAGTGCTACTGTGGCGGCGTGACCGAGAGCCTGAGCGCCCCCCGACTCGCCGCCTGGCGGGCCTACATCGAGGCCAGCCAGCGGCTGTTCACGCGGCTGGAGGAGGATCTGCGCGCCGACAGCGCGCTCAGCTTCGCCGACTACCACGTGCTCGTCCTGCTCTCCGAGGCGCCGGGTCAGCGGCTGCGGATGGGTGAGCTGGCCGGGCGCCTGGTCTTCTCGCCGAGCCGCCTGACGTACCAGATCTCGTCGATGCAGCGGCGCGGCCTGGTCGCCCGGGAGCCCTGTCCCGAGGACCGGCGCGGCAGCGAGGCGGTGCTCACCGCCGCCGGGCTGCTGGCCCTGCGCGAAGCCGCCCCGCACCACCTGAGGTCGGTGCGCGCCCACCTGATGGACGACCTCGACGACGCCGAGGTCGCCTGCCTCACCCGGATCTTCGAGCGGCTCGGCCGGCGCCTGCGCGCGGACCGCGACGCGTCGACCCCGCACCCCGACAACTGAGGAGCCTCCGATGCCCGCCATCACCGTCGACAACGTGCTCGTCCTGCCGCGCCTGCCCCGGCTCGACGAGTCCACCACGTTCCGGCCGGTCCGCCGGCTGACCACCGCGCCGAGCGGCTACGAGGGCGAGGGCTTCCCGGTCCGCCGGGCCTTCGCCGGCGTGCCGGTGACCGAGCTGGACCCGTTCATCCACCTCGACCAGATGGGCGAGGTGGACTACGCGCCGGGCGAGCCGAAGGGCACGGCCTGGCACCCGCACCGCGGCTTCGAGACCGTGACCTACATGATCGACGGGGTCATGGACCACCAGGACTCGCAGGGCGGCGGGGGCACCATCACCAACGGCGACACCCAGTGGATGACGGCCGGCAGCGGCCTGCTGCACATCGAGGCGCCGCCGGAGCACCTCGTGACGAGCGGCGGGCTGTTCCACGGCACGCAGCTCTGGGTCAACCTGCCCCGGGTCGCCAAGATGAACCCGCCCCGCTACCAGGACATCCGCGGCAAGGAGGCGGCGCTGCTCACCACGCCGGACGGCGGCGCGCTGATCCGGGTGATCGCCGGCGAGGTCGCCGGGCACCGGGGGCCGGGCTCCACCCACACCCCGATCACCATCACCCACGTGACCGTGCAGCCGGGCGCGCGCGTCGACCTGCCGTGGCGGCCGGACTTCAACGCCCTGGTCTACGTGCTGGGCGGCCGCGGCACCGTCGGCACCGACGGGCGGCCGGTGCACACGGGTCAGCTCGCCGTGCACGGCCCGGGCGACGCGCTGACCTTCGCGGCGGACGCCCGCCAGGACAGCCACACCCCGGCGCTGGACCTCTACATCATGGGCGGCGAGCCGATCCGGGAGCCGGTGGCGCACTACGGCCCGTTCGTCATGAACACCCGCGACGAGCTGCTCAAGGCGGTCGAGGACTTCCAGGCCGGCCGGCTCGGCGTCGTCCCGGCCGAGCGGCTGCCGCACACCGACGGCCAGGCGCCCCGGCCCTGAGCGCAGGCGCGGGCGGTGGCGCCTCCGGCGGACGACCGGAGGCGCCACCGGCGCGTCGAGAGCAGTGCCGTCACCGGACGGCGGCGCGTGGCGTCAGGAGACGGCGAAGATGCCGGCGACGCCCAGGATCACCATGAGCAACACCGCCACCAGCGCACCCCGTTCGCTCTCCACCGCCTGCTCGCGGTACTCGGGCACGGAGTTCGTCGTCTCGCCGGGCATGGTGTTGCCTCCTCGGTTTGCTCGCGTCGTGTCGGGTGGCGTCGGGGGTCGGCCGACCGTTCGCCGGGGGCGCCGGCCGGGATGCGGACCCGCGACGGGGGTCCTACCGCGAGGACGTCGTCGACCTCGGGGGGCTGGAACGGTGGGACCGCGCAACTGGTTCCTCAGCGCACGGGAACGCGCCAACCCGGTGTCAGAGTTACCCGTCTGGAGCAGCGGAAACCTTGCGGAGCCGTTAATTCACGGTGCCGCGTACTTCGACCGGCTGGTCGACGAGGTGTCGGCGCTGGAGGCGGGCGACCATCTCTTCTTCACCGACTGGCGGGGCGACCCGGACCAGCTGCTGCGCCCCGACGGGCCGACCGTGGCCCAGCTCTTCGCGCAGGCCGCCCAGCGCGGCGTGGTGGTCAAGGGCCTGATCTGGCGCTCCCACCTCGACGCGCTGGCCTACAGCGAGGCGAAGAACCGCGACCTCAGCGAGACGATCTCCGCCGCCGGCGGCGAGGTGCTGCTCGACCAGCGGGTCCGCCGGGGCGGCTCGCACCACCAGAAGCTGGTGGTGCTGCGCCACCCGCGGGCGCCGGATCGGGACGTCGCCTTCGCCGGCGGCATCGACCTGTGCCACAGCCGGCGGGACGACGCCGGCCACCGGGGCGACCGGCAGGTCGTGCAGATGTCCGCCCGATACGGGCAGCACCCGCCCTGGCACGACGTGCAGCTCGCGGTGCGGGGGCCGGTGGTGGGCGCGCTGGACACCGCCTTCCGCGAACGGTGGACCGACCCGATGCCGCTGGACTCGGAGAACCCCCTGGCCTACCTGCGGGACCGGCTGCGCGGCTCGGACCTGCGCCCCGACCCGCTGCCGGACCAGCCGGCCGCCCCGCCGCCCTGCGGCCCGCACCACGTCCAGGTGCTGCGCACCTACCCGGTGGTCCGCCCGCGCTACTCCTTCGCCCCGGACGGCGAGCGTACGGTGGCCCGCGGCTACACCAAGGCGGTCCGCCGGGCCCGTCGGCTGATCTACCTCGAGGACCAGTACCTGTGGTCCACGGAGGTGGCCGACCTGTTCGCCCGCGCGCTGCGGGACAGCCCCGACCTGCACCTGGTCGCGGTGGTCCCCCGCTATCCGGACGTGGACGGCCGGCTGGCGCTGCCGCCCAACTCCGTCGGCCGCGAGCAGGCGCTGTCGCTGTGCGAGCGGGCGGCCCCGGACCGGGTGCACGTCTTCGACCTGGAGAACCACGCCGGCACGCCGGTGTACGTGCACGCCAAGGTGTGCGTGGTCGACGACGTCTGGGCCAGCGTCGGCAGCGACAACTTCAACCGCCGGTCCTGGACCCACGACAGCGAACTCTCCTGCGCGGTGCTGGACGACACCCGGGACGGGCGGGCGCCGACGGACCCGGGCGGCCTGGGCGACGGGGCCCGGGTCTTCGCGAGGGACCTGCGGCTGCGCCTGTGGCGCGAGCACCTGGACCGGGACCCCGAGGGCGGCGAGGACGCCGACCTGATCGACCCCGCCGACGCCGTGGCGGCGATCACCGCCGCCGCCGACGCGCTGCGGCGGTGGCACGACTCCGGGCGGGTCGGCCCCCGGCCGCCGGGCCGGTTGCTGGCGCACCGGCCGGAGCGGCTGCCCTGGTACACCCGCGCGTGGGCGCTGCCGGCGTACCGGCTGGTCTACGACCCCGACGGCCGGCCGCTGCGGGCGCGCCGGGCCGGTACCTGGTGAGGGGCTACGCCGGCACGGAGACCGCGGCGGCCCGGGCGCGTACGGGCCCGGCGGCCCGGGACGTGCCGTCGGTCTCCGGGGTGTACACGGTCAGGCCGCCGGGGTAGGCGAACGAGGCACGCGGGGAGTAGAAGCCGAAGCCGATCGTGAGGGGGTTCTCCGGGCGTAGCGCGTAGAGCGGGTGCCCCGGGTCCAGGAACTCCACCGAGTCGATCACGAACGGGTCGACCGGTTCGGCGACGAACGGGTACACGGCGCTGAGCAGCTGCCCGTCCCGGGCGGTGAAGTACCGGTGGTGGCCGCTGTTGATCGTCTGGCCCGTCTCACCGACCTGGCAGCGCGCGCGGATCAGCGGGGCGCCGGCGATCGCCGTCTCGGCGACCAGGTGTTCGCCCCGGCGCGCGATGCTCGTGCGGCCGACGACGGCGGGCGCGCCGCGCGCGGTGGCGTAGTCGCGGACCCGTTCGCTGGAGGTCACGTAGTGCGTCCACCAGCCGCCGAGGCTGGCCCCGCCGGGGGCGTCGACGCCGGCCAGGCACACCCCGAGGTAGGTCAGCGAGTGGGCACCGAAGCCGGAGGTCTGGCTCTCGTCGTCGACGACGTACTGGTTGATGAAGACCTGCCGGTCCGGGCACGGGGTCAGCCCCGGGGGCACCAGCGCCGCGACCGCCTGCGGGTCCGCCGGCAGCCAGCTGAAGAACAGCGTGCGGCTGTTCACGACGAGCTGGGGAGCGACGGGGTCGAGCACGGCACCTCCGGAAGGATGTAACCGCACGCTACGGCCGGTCCCGTACATAGGACAACGACGGAAAGCCGACATTGGCGGCCGGTCATCCGCGCCCGCAGGGCCACCCGGCCGGCCGGCGTGGCCCACCAGATGCCGATGCGTCGATGTTCGGCCGGTGCCGGGCTGACCGTACGCGTCGCGTAAGCCGACTCATAATCCGATGCGACTTTGCCCCTTTTGCATCTTTAGTGAAGGAAAATCACTTAAGCACATCGTACTTTCGGCTGGATTTCGTCGGACCGATCGGGCTAAGGTGACTTCCGAACGGACATCTGAAGCTAAACCAAAGCGTCACGTCTTTCTATCTGCGGACGAGGTGCAGGGAGGACCACCCATGACCGCGCCAACGATCAGCGAGCAGGCGACCACAGCGGCCCCGAGCACCACCGAGAAGCTCGACCCGCGGGCGCTCACCGACAGCGCCGCCGACCTGCTCGACGCGATGGCCGCGTTGCCGGCCAACCACCCGTCCCGCGCCGCCCTGCGCGACAAGGCGATCGAGGCCTGGCTGCCGCTCGCCAACCACCTCGCCCACCGCTACAGCGGTCGCGGCGAGCCCACCGACGACCTGGCCCAGACCGCCGCCGTCGGCCTGATCAAGGCGATCGACAAGTTCGACCCGTCGCGGGGCGTCGACTTCGCGGGCTACGCCATCCCGACCATCATCGGCGAGCTCAAGCGGCACTTCCGCGACCGCACCTGGGACATCCGGGTGCCGCGCCGCCTCCAGGAGCTGCGGCTGGCCATCTCCGACGCCAACAGCTCGCTGCTGCAGAGCCTCGGCCGCTCGCCGACGGTCGCCGACATCGCCGCCCACCTCAAGCTCACCGAGGAAGAGGTCCTGGAGGGCCTGGAGGGCGCGCGGGCCTACAACGCGGTCTCGCTCTCCACGCCCACGGGCGACGGTGACCGCGCGACGGAGCTGGGCGACATGCTCGGCGGCGAGGACGGCGAGTTCGAGCTGGCCGAGCTGCGGGTCGCCCTCGGCCCGGCGCTGGCCACCCTCGACGAGCGGGAGCAGAAGATCCTCACGCTGCGGTTCTACGGCAACCTGACGCAGTCGCAGATCGCCGAGCAGATCGGCGTCTCGCAGATGCACGTCTCCCGGCTGCTGGCCCGCGCGCTGACCAAGCTGCGGGGACAGCTCGACGGCACGTACTAGGAAATGGTGGGCGAGGGCCGGGCCGGTGGGTCCGGCCCTCGCCGCGTCCGAACCCGTGGCACCGACCGACGACCGGCGTGGGCCGGTGCTGGCCTGGCGGGCCTTCGTCGCCGGGATCCACGGGTACGCCCCGCCTGAGCCGCGGCGGGCGGTGCGAGACTGGGCCGTGCTCTCGGACGTGCCCCTCGACCTGCCCGTACGGCCGGTGCTGCCGGAACTGGTCGCGGCGCTGCGCGCGGCCGGCACCGGGGTGCTGGTGGCCCCGCCGGGCACCGGCAAGACCACCCTCGCCCCGCTGGCCGTGGCCGACGAGGTGGCGGGCCGGGTGCTGGTCGCCCAGCCGCGCCGGGTGGCCGCCCGGGCGGCGGCACGCCGGATGGCCGCGCTGCTCGGTGAGCCCGTCGGCGAGCGGGTCGGGTACGCCGTGCGCGGCGAGCGGCGGTCCGGCTCGCGCACCCGGGTCGAGGTGGTCACCACCGGCCTGCTGGTCCGCCGCCTGCACCGTGACCCCGAGCTGGCCGGGGTGGGCGCGGTGCTGCTCGACGAGTGCCACGAGCGGCACCTCGACGCCGACCTGGCGCTCGCCTTCACGGTGGAGGCCCGGGCCGCGCTCCGCCCCGACCTGTGGCTGCTGGCGATGTCGGCGACCCCCGAGGCGGACCGGTTCGCCGCGCTGCTCGGCGGCGCGGGCGGTGCCGCGCCGGTCGTCCGGGCCTCCTCGGCCCTGCACCCGGTGACGCGGATCTGGGCGCCGCCGCCCCGGCCGGTGGCCGCGCCCGGTGCCGGCCCGGTCGACCGGGGCCTGCTCGACCACGTCGCGGCGACGGTGCGCCGGGCGTTGCGCGAGCACGGCGGGGACGTGCTGGTCTTCCTGCCCGGGGCCGGCGAGATCGCCGCCGTCGCGGCCCGGCTGGCCGACCTGCGCGACACGGTCGCCGTGCTCCCGCTGCACGGCCGGCAGCGCGCCGCCGACCAGGACGCGGCGCTGCGGCCGGCCGACCGGCGGCGGGTGGTGCTGGCGACCTCGGTGGCGGAGAGCAGCCTGACGGTGCCGGGGGTCCGGGTGGTGGTGGACGCCGGGCTGTCCCGGGTGGCCCGGATGGACCTGGCCCGGGGCCTGGGCGCGCTGGTCACCGTGCCGGTGTCCCGGGCGGCGGCGACCCAGCGGGCCGGCCGGGCCGGCCGGGAGGCGCCCGGGCACGTCTACCGCTGCTGGTCGGCGGCCACCCACGAGCGGCTGGCCGCGCAACCGGAGCCGGAGATCGCCACCGCCGACCTGACCGGATTCGCCCTGGAACTCGCCGCCTGGGGGTCGCCCGACGGCGCCGGGCTGGCCCTGCCGGACCCGCCGCCGGCCGCGGGGATGACGGTGGCCCGGGACGCCCTCACCACCCTCGGCGCGGTCGACGCGCAGGGCCGGATCACCGACCGGGGCCGGGCGATCGCCGCCGTCGGGGCGCATCCCCGGCTGGCCCGGGCGCTGCTGGACGGGGCCGCCCGGGTGGGCGCGGACCGGGCGGCCGAGGTCGTGGCGCTGCTCGCGGAGGACACTCTCGCCGGGCCGGGCGACGACCTGACCGCCGCGTGGCGCCGGCTGCGCGCGGGCGCGGACCCGGGCGCCACGGCCCGCTGGCGGGCGGAGGTACGCCGCCTGCGCGCCGCCCTGCCCCCGGCCCCCTCGGGACCGGCGCCGGCGGCCGGCACCGGCCGGACCCGCCCGGCCCACCGCCCCGACGCGGCGACGGCCGGAGGCGCCGGCCGGGCGCGGCCGGCCGACGACCTCGGCCCGACCGGGAGCCCCGGCCAGGACCACCTGACCGACGACCTCGCCGCCGGGCTGCTGGTCGGGCTGGCCCACCCCGAGCGGCTGTCCCGGGCGCGGCGGCCGGGCGGCTCGGCGTACCTGATGAGCGGCGGAACCGCGGCGGAGCTGGCGCCCGGGTCGGGGCTGGCGGGCGCCGGGTGGCTGGCGGTGGCGGTGGCGGACCGCTCCCCCGGCGCGCCGGCCGCCCGGGTGCGGCTGGCGACCCCGCTCGACGAGGCGACCGCCCGGGAGGCGGGCGGGCCGCTGCTGCGCGCCGAGCGGGAGGTCGGCTGGTCCGGCGAGGACGTGGTGGCGCGTGAGGTGGTGCGGCTGGGCGCCATCGAGCTGGCCGAACGGCCGGTCCGGCCCGGGGCGGAGGAGGTGGCGGCGGCCCTGCTGACGGGCCTGCGCCGCACCGGTCTCGGGCTGCTGACCTGGACCCCGGCGGCGCGGGCGCTGCGCGGGCGGCTGGCGTTCTGCCGGCACGCGCTCGGCGGCGACTGGCCCGACGTGGGCGACGAGGCGCTGCTCGCCGACGCGCCGACCTGGCTCGGCCCGGAGCTGGCCGCCGCCCGCCGCCGGGCCGACCTGGCCCGGGTCGACGTGGCGGGCGCGCTGCGCCGGTTGCTGCCGTGGGCGCTGGCGGCCCGGCTCGACGAGGTGGCGCCGGAGCGGGTCACCGTGCCGAGCGGTTCCCGGATCCGGCTCGACTACGCCGACCCGGCGGCGCCGGTCCTCGCGGTGAAGCTCCAGGAGACGTTCGGCTGGCGGGACGCGCCGCGGATCGCCGACGGGCGAGTGCCGGTGCTGCTGCACCTGCTCTCGCCGGCGGGGCGGCCGGTGGCGGTCACCGCCGACCTGGCGTCGTTCTGGCGCACCGGCTATCCGCAGGTGCGGGCGGAGCTGCGCGGTCGCTACCCGCGCCACCCGTGGCCGGAGGACCCGACCACGGCCGCGCCCACCCGGCACGCCACCCCGCGCCGCCGCTGAGCCGGGCTACTCCTCCACCACGTCGGCGATGACCACCGTGACGTTGTCCGGCCCGCCGGCGCGCAGCGCCAGGTCGATCAGCCTGCGGGCGCACTCCGCGCGGTCCGGGTGCTCGGCGAGCACCTCGGCGAGCGTGTCCGGGCGGACCACGTTGGACAGGCCGTCGCTGCACAGCAACCAGCGGTCGCCGGGCCAGGGCACCATCGTCGCGTACGCCGGGGAGACCTCGTCGCCCTGCAAAGCCTGGGTGACCACGGCCCGGCGGGGGTGGCTGCTGGCCTGGTCGGGGGTGATCACCCCCTGGTCGACGAGCATCTGCACGAACGTGTCGTCCCGGGTGATCTGCTTGAGCACCCCTTCCCGGAACAGATAGGCACGGGAGTCGCCGACGTGGGCGAGGGCCAGGCAGCTGCCCGTCCGGGCGAAGAGCAGGGCGGTCAGGGTGGTGCCCATGCCCTGCCGCTCCGGGTCCTCGGCGACCGCCTGGCGGATCCGCGCGGTGGCCAGCTCGATGCCGCTCTGCAGCGCGGCCACCAGCGCGTCCTCCGGGGTCTCCACGTCCAGCGGAGCGACCGCCTCGATGGCGATCGCGCTGGCCAGGTCGCCGGCCGCCATCCCGCCCATGCCGTCGGCGACGGCGACGAGCCAGGGGCCGGCGTGCAGGGCGTCCTGGTTCCCACTGCGGATCAGCCCACGGTCGCTCGTTCCCACGGAACGCAGCTTCAGGGTCATGGGTGGCAGCCTGCCAGGCCGAGGGCGCAGTTGTCTCTAGGAGATCAGCGCCTCGGCGCGTCGCGCGGCGAATCTCACTGTCGCGCGCCGCTGCACCGACGGAAGGCCACCACGTCCCGGACGCCAGCGCCGATATCGGTGGACCGGGCGGCCCCGGCGGACCTGCGCACGCTGCTGCTGGCGGCGACCCGGGACCGCCCTCGCGGTCGAGGCCGCGGTGCGCCGCCGGGAACAGCCCGCCGCCGGCACGGTGCACCTGGCCGCCTGCCACCGGATGCTGCGGGCGCAGAACCTCGGGGGTGGGCACGGTTGGTCCCATGGATGGGGCAGCTCGACAGCGTTCGCCGGGCGGCCAGGGAGGCGCGATGGTCGCGGAATGGCGCAACCGGGCTGCCACTCGACGCACGACCGCGGCAGCAATCGACACCCACCGCTGTAGCACGATGCCCACCATGACCGAGCAGCGGAGCCTCACCCTGCGTCCCGGCGGCCCCGCCGACGCGCCCGCCGTGCTGCGGCTGCTCGACGACGCGACCGCCTGGCTGGTGGCGCGGGGGCGCACCGGCCAGTGGGGCACCGAGCCGGCGTCGACCGATCCGCGGCGGATCGCGCAGGCCGACGCCTGGGCGGCGGGCGGCGGGCTGTGGCTGGCGACGCTCGGCGACCGGCCGGTCGGGGCGCTGGTGGTGGGCGCGGCGACGGACTACGTGCCGCCGGCCACCGAGCCCGAGTTGTACGTCAACCTGCTGGTCACCGACAGGGCGCACAGCGGTTCGGGGATCGGCGGCCGGCTTCTCGCCCATGCCGCGGAGCTGGCCCGGGGGCACGGGCTCAGCCTGCTCCGGGTCGACTGCTACGCGGGCGGGGACGGCGCGCTGGTCCGCTGGTACGAGCGGCAGGGCTTCACCCCCACCGAACCGTTCACGGTCGAGCGCCCGGGCCGCGACCCGTGGCCCGGCCAGGTCCTCGCCCGCCGCCTGCCCTGACTCCGGGCGGGCCTCAGCCGATCTCCTCGTCCACGAAGCACCAGCGCCAGGTCTCCCCGGGCTGGATCGACCGCATGACCGGGTGCGCGGTGGCGGCGAAGTGTGCCGAGGCGTGCTGGTACGGCGAGGAGTCGCAGCAGCCGACGTGCCCGCAGGTGAGGCAGGACCGCAGGTGCACCCAGTACTCGTTGCCGACGGCCACGCACTCCGGGCAGACGTCGGTGGTCTCCGGCACGGCGGTACCCGCCCCGGTCAGGTGCTGACAACTCACTGCACGACCTCCCGCCGCAGCAACGACTCTTCCAGGTCCAGCTCCCGGTAGGCGCGCACCAGCACCTCCTCCGGGATGCGGCCGGAGTCCCGGGCGTCCCGGAACACCTCCCGCTCTGCGTCGATCATCTCCTGCCGCAGCCGGCCGTACGCCTGGGACGGCGTCTCCCGCGCGGTGCCGCCGAGGCGCTCCCAGGCCAGGTTGGTGCGCTCGTCCAGCGCCCGGCGCAGCCGCTCCACCACGGGGGCGGGGGCGGTGTCGGCGAGCGCGTCGAGGCGCTCCCGTGCCGCGCGGCTGGCCTGCTGCTGCACGGCCGCGGCCGAGAGCGCGTCCTGCACCGGGTCGTCGGGCGGCAGCTGCATCCGGCGAGCCACCAGCGGCAGGGTGGCGCCCTGTCCGACCAGGGTCACCACGATCACCGCGAAGGCCAGCCAGATGAACAGCGCGCGCGGGTAGGACCGGCCTTCGGCGAGGGTGAGCGGCAGGGCGAGGGCGGCGGCCAGGGTGACCACGCCGCGCATGCCGGCCCATCCGAGCACGATCGGGTAGCGCGGCGACGGCGGGGACTCCCGGCGACGGATCCTGGGCACCAGCCGGGCCAGGTAGGTGGCCGGGAAGAGCCAGACGAACCGGGTCAGGAAGACGGTGAGCAGCACCGCCGCGGTGATCGCCACCAGGAATCCGGCCGGCTCGTCGAGTTCCCGCAGCACCTCCGGCAGTTGGAGGCCGACCAGCAGGAAGACCAGGCCCTCCAGCAGGAACCGGGTCAACCGCCAGAACGCCCCGACCTGGAGTCGGGACGCGGCCGACATCAGCCGGGGCAACCGGTGCCCGAGCGCCAATCCCGTGACCACCACCGCGACCACCGCGGAGGCGTGGATCTCCTCGGCGGCGAAGGCGACCGCGAACGGGATGATCAGCGACAGCGCGTTGTCCAGCAGCGGGTCGGTGATGCGCCGGTGCAGGAAGCCGAAGACGACCGCGCCGAGCACGCCGACCACGATGCCGCCGCCGGTGGCCGTGACGACCTCCACGGCCACCTCCGTGACGCCGACGGCGGCACCGATGCTGGCCAGGGTGGCGACCCGCAGCAGCACCAGCGCCGTCGCGTCGTTGAGCAGGCTCTCCCCCTCCAGGATCGTCACGACCCGTCGGGGCAGCCCGATGCGCCGGGCCACCGCGGTGGCCGCGACCGCGTCGGGCGGTGCCACCACCGCACCGAGGGCCAGGCAGACCGCGAACGGCACCGCCGGCAGCAGCAGATGGACGACGAGGCCGACCGCGAACGCGGTGAACAGCACCAGCCCGACGGCGAGCAGCAGGATCGGCCGCAGGTTGAGCCGGAACGCCGGCACCGAGGTCTCGAGCGCGGCGACGTAGAGCAGGGGCGGCAGGATGCCCACGAGCACCAGTTCGGGGTCGAGCCGCACCTGCGGGAAGCCCGGCACGAAGGCGAGGGCGAGGCCGAGCACCACGAGCAGGATCGGCGCGAGCAGCCCGAGCTTCCGGGCCAGTGCCGCACCCAGCGTCGCGATCGCGAGGAAAACGACGACGTCGAACAGGGCTTCCATGGGTACGAGCCTAGGGGCCCGCTCCGCTCACCCGACGCCGCGCAGCTTCGGCAGCACCTCCGCCCCGAACGTGTCGATGAAGGCCCGCTGCTCCTGCCCGACGTGGTGCAGGGCGATCTGGTCGAAGCCGAGGTCCAGGTACTCCTCCAGCCAGCCGACGTGCCGACCCGGGTCGGCGGAGACGTTGACGACCTCGCGGACCCGCTCCATCGGCACCTGCGCCGAGACCACGTCGAAGTGCTCCGCCGTGTCCAGGTCCCAGCAGACCGGCGGCGCGAAGACGTTGCTGCGCCACTGGTCGTACGCGAGCCGCTCGGCCTCGGCCTGTTCCCGCGCCCAGCTCACATGCACCTGCAGGTGCAGCGGCCCGCGCCCGCCGGCACCCCGGTACGCCTCGATCATCTGCCGCAGGTGCGGGGTCGGCGCGTTCACGGTGATCAGCCCGTCCGCCCACTCGGCGCACCAGCGGGCGGTGGCCACGCTGACCGCCGCGCCGATCAGCGTCGGCGGCTGCTCCGGCTGGGTCCACAGCTTCGCCCGGTCGACCCGGACCAGGCCGTCGTGGCTGACCTCCTCGCCGGCCAGCAGTGCGCGGATCACGTCCACGCACTCCCGCAGCCGCGCGTTGCGGACGTCCTTGCGCGGCCAGCCGTCGCCGGTGATGTGCTCGTTGCTCGCCTCGCCGGTGCCCAACGCCGCCCAGAACCGGCCCGGGTACATCGCCGCGAGGGTGCCGATCGCCTGCGCGATGATCGCCGGATGGTAGCGCTGGCCGGGCGCGTTGACCACGCCGAAGGGCAGGTTGGTGGCCTGGAGGGCCGCGCCGAGCCAGGACCAGGCGAAGCCGGACTGGCCCTGCCGCTCGCTCCAGGGCGAGAAGTGGTCCGAGGACATGGCGGCGTCGAAGCCGGCCCGCTCGGCGTGGACCACCGCGTCCAGCAGGGCGCGGGGATGGATCTGCTCGTGGGACGCGTGGAAGCCGAACACCGTCATGGCGTCACTCCGTACCCATGACGGTGTCCGGCTAAAGCTGCCCCCCGCCCGGCCGCGCTCGGGCGCTGCTACTCGGCGTGCGCGCCCGCGCCGGCCGTGGCGGCCCCCTCACCCACCCAGACGGTCTTCGTGTTGCAGAACTCGCGCATGCCCAGCGCGGAGAGCTCCCGGCCGTAGCCGGAGTTCTTCACCCCGCCGAAGGGCAGTTCCGGGTAGGACGTGGTCATCCCGTTGACGAACACGTTGCCGGCGTCCAGGTCGGTGGCGAAGCGCTCCTGCTCTTCGGGGTCACGGGTCCAGGCGTTCGACCCGAGCCCGAAGGCGGTGCCGTTGGCCACCTCGATCGCCTCGTCGTACGACGACACGCGGTAGAGACCGGCGACGGGCCCGAAGACCTCCTCGGACCACATCCGCATCTCCGGCCTCAGGTCGGTCACCACGGTCGGCGGGTAGAACCAGCCAGGGCCGGCGGGCGGCTCGCCGCCGCAGAGCACCGTGGCGCCCTTGTCGACCGCGTCCCGCACCTGGGCGTGGATCTCGTCGCGCCCGCCCTCGCTGGCCAGCGGGCCGACGTCGGTGTCGGGGTCCATCGGGTCCCCGACCCGCAGGGCCGACATGTGCGCGGCGAACTTCTCGGCGAAGGCGTCGAACACGTCGGCGTGCACGATGAACCGCTTGGCGGCGATGCAGGACTGGCCGTTGTTCTGGCAGCGGGCGGTGGTCGCCACCTCGGCGGCCCGGTCGAGGTCCGCCGAGGGCATCACCACGAACGGGTCGCTCCCGCCCAGTTCCAGCACCGTCTTCTTCAGCTCCCGGCCGGCGATCTGGGCGATCGAGCGGCCGGCGCCCTCGCTGCCGGTCAGCGTCGCCGCGCGTACGCGGGGGTCGCTGAGCACCCGGTCGACCTCGGCGGAGCCGACCAGCAGCGTGGTGAACGCCCCCTCCGGGAAGCCGGCACGGCGGAAGAGGTCCTCCAGCAGCAGCGCGGTCTGCGGCACGTTGGAGGCGTGCTTGAGCAGGCCGGTGTTGCCGGCCATCAGCGCCGGCGCGGCGAAGCGCATCACCTGCCAGAGCGGGAAGTTCCAGGGCATCACCGCGAGCACCGGCCCGATCGGCTGGTAGCGGACGAACGCCCGGGTGGCCTTGACCGCCGTCGCGTCGGCGGGCTCGTCGGCGAGGAACCCGGCGGCCTTCGCCGCGTAGAAGCGGCAGGCGGTGGCGCACTTGGTGACCTCGGCCTTGGCCGCCGCGTACGTCTTGCCCATCTCGGTGGTCATGAGCCGGGCGGTCTCGTCGCGTTCGGCCTCCAGCAGGTCGGCCGCCGCGGTCAGCCACCGCTCGCGCTGCGCGATCGTGGTGCCCCGCAGTTGGCGGTACGCCAGGTCGGCGCGCTCGATCGCGGCGTCGATCTGCTCCGCCGTCATCGGGTCGTAGCTCTTGAGCACCTGTCCCGTGGCGGGGTTGGTGGTCGCGATGGGCATCTCGTACTCCTGTCACTCGAAGAGTGAGTGGCGGGCGCCCGGCTCCTCCCGGCGGCGGGCGGCACGGCGGCGCTGGATGATGACCAGGTCGACCACGGCGACCACCGCGAAGACCACGCAGAGGACCCCCAGCCACACCAGGTCGGCGCGGAACGCCAGCACCGCGAACACGGCCATGGTGACCAGCCCGAACCCGGCGAGCAGGAGGCGCATGTTGAGCGCGCTGTAGGCGTGGCCGACCGTGCCACGGGCGCGCCGGGGCTGCGATCTCGTCATTGCACGGACCTACCCCCGATCGGCCGGCTTAACCCGCTCCGCGGCCATCCCGGCCCGGGTCGCGGGCCGCGTGGGCCGCGTCACGCGGCCGGTAAGGTGCGTTACACCCGTGCGCCATGAGCCGCCGGATCCCGCCGTGGCCGGGGAGGATGGTCGGCATGACCATGACCCACGCCCTGCCGGTGACCGTCGCCGTCGCGCGGCGCACCGATCCCGCCCGGACCAGCGAGATGGTGGCCTGGATGCGGGCCGGCACGGCGCTGGCCGAGGCGTTCCCGGGATTCCTCGGGTCCGGCTGGGTACGCAGCGCGCCCGGCTCCGGCGAGTGGCACATCATCTACCGCTTCGCCGACCACGAGACGCTGCGCCGGTGGGAGGAGTCGCCGCAGCGGCACTGGTGGCTGTCCTCGGCGCAGGGCATCGTGGAGCACACCCGGGTGGAGCGGCGCACCGGGATCGAGGGCTGGTTCGACCCGCCGCGGGAGCACGTCGTCGAGACGGTGCCGGTCAGCGCCGATCCCACCGTGCCGCCGCCGTCCCCGCCGCGCTGGAAGCAGGCCGTGACGATCTGGTTGGCCTTCTTCCCGCTCAGCCTCACCGCGACGCTGCTGACCAGCCGGCTCCTCCCCGACGTGCCGCTGGCCGCCCGGGTGCTGCTGATGACCCTCACGCTGACCCCGCTGATGACCTACCTGGTGCTGCCCCGGATCACGGCGTCCCTGCACTGGTGGCTGCACGGGCAGCGCCCGCCGTGGCGCCCGGCCCGCTGACACCCCCGTCGCCTGCCTCGCAGGCGGGCTGCCAATAGCAGGTCGAGGCGCGCCGGAACAGGGCTGTGCCGCATAGCCGACAGCAGCGGGTGACCGCACCCCGACCCGCGCGTACAGTTACCGCGCTGTTGCTCTCCGCTGCGGGACTGGGGAAGAGATGCCTCGACGCTGGGTCGCCGCCGTCGCCTGTCTGCTGGCACTGGTCGCCCTCGCCTGCGAGGGCGGCGGGGACTCCGGCTCCCGCCCGCCGCGCGGGACGCCGTCGCCGGGCACGCCCGGCGGCATCGCGGCGCTCGGCGACTCGATCAGCACCGGCTTCGGCTCCTGCCTGGTGCTGACCTCGTGCCAGCGCAACTCGTGGTCCACCGGGGACGGGCTGCGCGTGGACAGCCTCTACCGCCGGCTGCTCGACCGCACCCCCGCCATCCGCGGCCGGGCCTACAACCACGCCCGCCCGGGAGCGCGCGCGGCGTCGCTGGAGGGACAGGCCCAGCAGGCGGTACGCGACCGCGTCGACCACGTGACCGTGCTGATCGGGGCCAACGACGTGTGCCGGGGCGGCATCGAGGCGATGACGCCCGTGACGCGGTTCCGCGCGGAGGTGGACCGGGGCCTGCGGGTGCTGCGGCAGGGCCGGCCGAAGGCGCGGGTGCTGGTGGTGAGCATCCCGGACCTGTACCGGCTCTGGGAGGTCGGGCACACCGACGCCCGGGCGGTCCGGGCCTGGAAGCGGGGCGTCTGCCCGGCGCTGCTGGCCGACCCGGCCTCGACGGACCCGCTGGACCGGGCCCGCCGGGCGGCCGTCCGGGAGCGGATCGACGACTACAACGCCCAGCTCGCCGCCGCCTGCAAGGCGTACGGCTCACGCTGCCGCCACGACGGCGGGGCGGTGCACCGGGTGCGGTTCGACCTGGACCTCGTCAACCCGCTGGACTGGTTCCACCCCAACGCCGCCGGCCAGGACCGCCTGGCCGACGTGGCCTGGCGCGCCTCGGGCCTCGCCTCCTGACCGACCCAGACCGGCCATCGCCGGCACGGACCGGCCGGGAAGCCGGCGCGGACGGAGCCGACCCGAGGGATCAGGGTCGGCGGGGTTCGGGGACGGTGAGGGTGCCATAGTGGCGGTAGAGGGCGCGGGAACGCGCGGCCAGGTCCTTGGTGGCCGACGAGTTCGCCCAGGTGCCGAGGATGATCGCCGCCCCGGGCACCACCTTGGCGAAGAGCCGCTTCGCCGCGCGTACCCCGGCCATCTGGGCCAGGCGTACGCCCAGGCGCAGCATCACCCTGCCGAGCGGGTTCTGCCCGCCGCTGCCGAACAGGGCGCCGGCGCGCTCCCGCCCGGCGGCCACCCCGAGCGCGAGCCGGGCGCTCTCGGCCACCTTGTGCACCTTCTGCAGCACGAGCAGGTCGGTGGCCCGGTCGCGGTGCCGCGGGTCGACGCCGTACGCGGCGGCGACGTGCAGCACCATCCGGGCCTGGGTCCAGGCCAGCACGCCCACGTCGATCACGGCACCGGGCAGCCCGGCCGCCCCGGAGACGGCGCCGGAGAGCCGGGCGTGGTTGACGAACTTGCGTACGGCCTGCTCCGCCAGGGCCTCGACGGAGGCCCCGGGCTGCTCGGCCCGGGCCCGCGCGGCCCACTGCGCCGCCTCCGGCCCCAGCCGGCGCACGGCCTCCAGGGCGAGGTGCTCCGGGGCGTACTGCGGATCCTCCCGCATCCGGTCCCAGAGCTTGAGCGGCGGCGCCTCCGGGACCTCCTGCGGAGGCGCCGGCACCACCGCCGGCGGCTGGGGCGCTCCCGCGGCGGGCTGGGTGGGCTGGCCGTCGGCGGGCGCGGAATCGGTCACAGGTTCTCCCGGGGGTCGGAGAGGTCGTCGGGGGGTCAGCGACGGTTCTGGAGCTTGGCCGCGAGGCCCTTCAGCTTCTGCTGGGTGCCGGGCTTGGCCAGCTCACGCCGGCCGCGGTCGACCAGTTGCTGGCCCTTCGGCGAGCGCAGGAAGGTGCTGATCCGCTGCATCAGAGACATGTCGTCCTCCTGTCGGTGGTGCCTCTTCCATGTGTACCTCGGAACGACAACATCCGTACCCCGGACACCCGAACCGCAACCGTCCACTGTGGTCGGCGGAAGACTACTGGCCGGCCTCCAGGATCGCCTCGACGACCTCCGTGGCCCGCCACTCGTGCTTGGCGTAGTGCTCCGGGTAGGCCGAGATCTGCACCGCCTGGGCGGCGTCGGTCAGCCGCATCTGCTGCCAGCCGGGCACCTGCGCCAGCGCGGCGAGGAACTGCCGGGTGGCGAACTCCGGATCCATCAGCTGCCCCACCTCGCCCCACCCGCTGCTGGAGCGCTGCTGGAACAGCCCGACCGAGTCGTGGTCCCAACCGATGCCCTGGTGGGGGTAGTTCTGGGACTCGGAAAGCACCCCGCTGGCGACGTTGTAGAGGTTGCTCTCCTGCATCGCGGTGGCGACCGCGATGACGAACGCGCGCCGGGGCATGTCCATCTTCCGCCCCGTCCGCACGATCACCTCGGCGTTCTCCATCTGGGCGTTGTCGAGACCGGCCACGGGGGCGGGGTCGACGGGCTTGCGCTTGGTCTTCTTCGGGGCGGGGGTGACGGTGTCCGGGTCGGCGGCGGGGGTGGGGGTGGCGGCGGGGGCGCGTTCCAGGCCGCGGGAGGCAGCGTCCGCCTCGGCGCGCTCGGCGAGCGCGGAGGGGGCGGCGACGGGGGCTGGGGCGGGGGCGGAGTCGTCCCGGGCGCCCTGGGCGACGGCGGTCAGGCCGAGGCAGAACAGCACGCCGGCGGCGAGGGCGACCCGGGCCCGGGCCGGCGCGGGCAGCAGCATCCGGGCGTACGCCCCGGCGGAACGGAGGCCAGCCGGCCGATCGTGCGAGGGGGTATCGTCCGAACGGTCGATCGGGTCACCGGGGGTGATCTGATGGTCGAGGGTGCGGTCGTCACGCATCAGCCGAGGCTAGGCAGACGCAAACTCCAATCACCCCGGGTGATCTCGTGGCATTTTTCACGAAAGCACCCCCACCCGCAGGACGGCCCGGCCGTTCGGGGCGGGCCGGGGACGCACCTCGCGTAGCGGGCAGACCTCGCGGCGGCGCCCGCGCGCCCCCTGGCCGCACGGAAGGGGGACGAAGCGTCAACGCCGAGTACATGATCCCCCAGTTCACCCTTTCGGCCGATAGGCCGGTCCACCTCACGGTCATCGCTGGGCGTCCGACGGTGGAGTTGCGGGGATACGCCCTGATTGCTGATCACGCGGCGGCCCCCGAGGAGCCGCCGGCAGGAATGCACGAGGATGACGGGTACGTTCCCCGAACGGGTGCCGTCCCCGCGCGGCGACCCGTACGCACGACCAGGGAGGTCCGCACCGGTGCTCGACCCACACGAGCTCTACGAACTCATCGACGAGCTGCCCGACCTCGGTCAGCCCGTCCTGATCCAGGCCCTCACCGGGTTCGTCGACGCCGGCAGCGCCACCCGACTGGCGAGGGAGCAGCTGCTCACCTCGCTGGACGCCCGCCCGATCGCCCGGTTCGACGTCGACCAGCTCTTCGACTACCGCTCGCGCCGGCCGGTGATGACCTTCGTCGAGGACCACTGGGAGTCGTACGACGCCCCGGCGTTGGAGCTGCACGTACTGCGCGACGACGACGAGACGCCCTTCCTGCTGCTCACCGGCCCGGAGCCGGACCTGCAGTGGGAGCGCTTCGTGGCCGCCGTCGGCGCGCTCACCGCGCGGCTGGACGTCCGGCTCACCGTGGGGCTCAACGCGATCCCGATGGCCGTGCCGCACACCCGTCCCGCCGGGGTGACCGCGCACGCCACCCGGCGCGAGCTGATCGCCGGCTACGAGCCGTGGTTGCAGCGGGTGCAGGTGCCGGGCAGCGTCGGGCACCTGCTGGAGTTCCGCCTCGGCGAGCTGGGCCGCGACGCCCTGGGCTTCGCCGCCCACGTGCCGCACTACGTGGCGCAGACCGAGTACCCGGCCGCCGCCGAGGTGCTGCTCGCCTCCGTGTCCCGCAGCACCGGGTTGCTGCTGCCCCGCGACGGGCTGCGCTCGGCCGCCGAGGTGGTCCGGCTGGAGATCGACCGGCAGGTCGCGCAGACCGACGAGGCCGCCCAGCTGGTGCACGCCCTCGAGGAGCAGTACGACGCGTTCGCGCGCGGCCGGGGCGAGCGGAGCCTGCTCGCCAAGGAGACGGGGCCGCTGCCGACCGCCGACGAGCTGGGCGCCGAGTTGGAGCGGTTCCTGGCCGAGCAGACCCGCCCGGGTGACACCCCGAACACCTGACGGGCCGCCGGCGCGACACCCCGGGAGCTGACGCGGCGGCGCGGGCGCGGATGGGGCAGGCTGGACCCATGCGCCTGGCGACCTGGAACGTGAACTCGGTGAAGGCCCGCCTGCCCCGGCTGCTGGAGTGGCTGGCCGGCACCGGGCCGGACGTCGTCTGCCTGCAGGAGACGAAGTGCCCGGACGGGGCCTTCCCGGTGGCCGAGGTCGGCGAGCTGGGCTACCGCGTGGCCAGCCACAGCGACGGCCGGTGGAACGGGGTGGCGATCCTGTCCCGGGTCGGCCTGGCCGACGTGGTGGTGGGGTTCCCGGGCGAGCCGGGGTTCCCCGAGCCGGAGGCCCGGGCCATCTCCGCGACCTGCGACGGGGTGCGGGTCTGGTCGGTGTACGTGCCGAACGGCCGCACGCCGGACGACCCGCACTACGCGTACAAGTTGTCCTGGTTCGAGGCGCTGCGGGACGCCCTGGAGACGGAGTTGGCGAGCGGGGTGCCGCTGGCCGTCTGCGGTGACTTCAACGTCGCCCCGACCGACGCCGACGTCTGGGACCCGGCGGTGTTCACCCACTCCACGCACGTCACCCCGGCCGAGCGGGCGGCTCTCGCGGCGCTGCGCGACCTCGGGCTCTCCGACGTGGTGCCCACCCCGATGAAGGGCCCCCACCCGTTCACCTACTGGGACTACCGGGCGGGGATGTTCCACCAGAACAAGGGCATGCGGATCGACCTCGTGTACGCCTCGGCGCCGTTCACGCGGGCGGTCCGCTCGGCGTACGTGGACCGGGAGGCCCGCAAGGGCAAGGGCCCGTCCGACCACGCCCCGATCGTGGTGGACGCCGACCTGGTTCCGGCGGTCGAGTCGTTCTGAGCCCCGACGGCGTGACTAGGGTGGAGCCATGGCAGTCGTGAAGATCAACGCGATCGACGTCCCTCCCGGCGCGGGCGAGGAGCTGGAGAAGCGGTTCGCCGCCCGGGCCGGCGCCGTGGAGAACTCCCCGGGGTTCCTCGGCTTCGAGCTGCTCCGCCCGGTCGCCGGGGAGAACCGCTACTTCGTCTACACGCGGTGGGAGAGCGAGGAGGCCTACCAGGCGTGGGCCGCCGGCCCCTCCCGCGCCGCCCACGCCGGCACGGGCGAGCGGCGCCCCCCGGTCGCCTCGGGCGCCAGCCTCCTGGAGTTCGAGGTCGTCCAGCAGGTCCCGCCCCGCCCCTGACCCGCCCCGGGTGGGTCAGGCGGGGCGGGAGGAGAGCAGGGTGGCGAAGGCGATGATGTTGTCGGCGTAGCCCGTCCGGCCGCCGAGCCAGTCGCCGCCGCAGGTGATGAGGCGCAGACCCGGCGGGCCCTCGTCGCCGTAGACCCGCTCCGCCGGCAGCCGCTCCTTCGGGAAGTGCTCCACCGAGTCGACCCGGAACACCACGACCGAGCGGTCCGCCCGGGTCACCTCGACCGTGTCGCCCGGACGCAGCCTGTGCAGGTCGTAGAAGACCGACGGGCCGCTCTTGGTGTCCACGTGCCCCACGATGACCGCCGGGCCCGGCTCGCCCGGGGTCGGGCCCCGGTCGTACCAGCCGGTCTCGTCGGCCCGGTCCAGCGGCGGGACGGCGATCGAGCCGTCCCGGGCCTCGCCCACGGGCGCCACCGGCGCGGCCACCTCGATCGAGGGGATCGACAGGCGTACGGGCCGGCTGGCCGACAGGGCGCCGCTCTCGCCGCGGGCCGGACGTGACTCCCCCGCGCCGGCGGCCCAGTCGAACGGCCCGGCCGTCCGCCCCAGCCCCGCCCCGGTGGCGAAGACCCCGACCAGCACCAGCACCACGGCCAGCGGCACCGACCAGGGGCGGCGTCCGGGCGGCGGACGCCGGCGGGCCGCTGCGGCGGGCGGCTGGGGGGCGGGCGAGGTGGCCATGGGCGGGCTCAGCGTCGGGCAGCGCCACGGACGGAGCGCGGGCGGCGCGCCGCGACCACCGCGAGGACGATGCCGGCCACGGTCAGCGCGAGGCCACCGGGAAGCAGCAGCCCGCCGGTGAACCCGCCGTCGCCTCCGCCGAAGCCCGTCGCCGGGCCGCGACTGGGCTTCACCGCCTTGACCACCTGGAGCATGGTCGAGGCGGTCTCCCCGTCGGGGCACTCCAGCTTGACCCGGTAGTTGCCGGGCCGGGTGCGCTCGCGCACCATCGGCGCGGCGGTCAGCAGCCCGCGCTGCGGCTGCACCTGCACCCGGCCGAAGGCGTCCGAGACCACGATCGCGGGGATCGAGTTGTCATTGCAACTGGCCCGGATGCCGACGAGGAAGCCCGGCTGCACGGTGCTCGGGCTGACCTCGACGAAGACGGCGGGCTCCGGCGGCTTCGGCTGCGGCGGGCCCCCCGGCGCGGGCTCCGCCCGCAATCCGGCAACGGGCATGCCGGCGACGACGGGAAGACCGGTGACAGCGGGGTGGCCGGCGACGACGGGGAGGCCGGTGGCAGCGGGGAGGGCGGTGGCCGGCGGGGCGGCCCCGGCCGGCAGGGCCGCGAGCAGCGGGCCGGTGAGCGCGGTCGCGATCGCCAGCGCCAGACCACCGCGGTGCACCGACACGACGCCACCTCCCGGCGCGTTGAGGCAGTGCCGGGCAACACCAGGAGCCCGGTCTGCCGTACGGGATGGATCCTCTCATCCCCGGGCGAACATCACATCCGATCCGGCGCGGTCGTCGCGTACGCTCGGGTCGTTGTGACCTCCCTCGACTCTCCCGCCGCCGCACCCGCGCCGACCGCCGCCCGGACCATCCGCACCTTCCATCCGCGCCGCGGCCGGATGAGCAGCCGCCAGACGGAGGCGTTGGACCGGCTCTGGCCGGTCCACGGCCTGCTCGTCCCGGACGAGCCCGGCACGCCGGTGGACCTGGCCGGCCTGTTCGGCCGTCGGGCCCCGGTGGTGGTGGAGATCGGGTCCGGGATGGGCGACACCACCGCCGCGATGGCCGCCGCCGACCCGGATCGAGACTATCTGGCGGTCGAGGTGCACACGCCCGGAATCGCCAACCTGCTGGACCTGGTGGACCGGCACGGCCTGCGCAACGTGCGGGTGGCGCAGGGCGACGCGCTGGACCTGGTGGCAGGCCTGCCGGCGGCGTCGCTGGACGCGGTGCACGTCTTCTTCCCGGACCCGTGGCCCAAGTCGCGGCACCACAAGCGGCGGATCATCCAGCCGGCCCACGTCGCGCTGCTGCGCTCCCGGCTGGCGCCCGGCGGCGCCCTGCACTGCGCCACCGACTGGGCCGAGTACGCCGAGGCGATGCGGGAGACCCTGGACGCCGACCCGGGGCTGGTCAACGCGCACGACGGCTTCGCCCCCCGCCCGCCCCACCGCCCCGTCACCAAGTTCGAGCGCCGGGCCCTGACGGCCGGCCGCCCGATCTTCGACCTGATCTACCGGCGAAGGTGAGAGGAAGGGCCCCCTACTAGCGGATTTTGTTGTAGAAGGGGCCCTTCCTAACACCACCGCCGCCGGGGCCGGTTGGCGCGCGAGGGCATGATCCAGGCACCATGGGACCCGCTATGACGCTCACCGCCGCGCTGCCGACCAGCGCCGACCCCGACACCCTCTTCGACGCGTTCGCCGGCTGGGCGAAGGAGCGCGGCCTCGACCTCTACCCCCACCAGGAGGAGGCGGTCATCGAGATCGTCTCCGGCGCCAACGTGATCATGAATACGCCGACCGGCTCCGGCAAGAGCCTGGTGGCGATCGCGGCGCACTTCGCGGCCCTGGCCGACGACCGGACCACCTTCTACACCGCCCCGATCAAGGCCCTGGTGTCGGAGAAGTTCTTCGCCCTCTGCGAGGTCTTCGGCGCCGACAACGTCGGCATGCTGACCGGCGACGCCAGCGTCAACGCCGACGCCCCGATCATCTGCTGCACGGCCGAGATCCTGGCCAACCTGGCGCTGCGCGAGGGCGACCGGGCCGACGTCGGCCAGGTGATCATGGACGAGTTCCACTTCTACGCCGAGCCGGACCGCGGCTGGGCGTGGCAGGTGCCGCTGATCGAGCTGCCGCAGGCCCAGTTCGTCCTCATGTCGGCCACCCTCGGCGACACCACCCGCTTCGTCGACGACCTGACCCGGCGCACCGGCCGGCCCACCGCCGTCGTCCGCTCGGCCGAGCGGCCGGTCCCGCTCCTCTTCTCGTACGCGATGACGCCGCTGCACGAGACCCTGGAGGAGCTGCTGGAGACGAAGCAGGCACCGGTCTACGTCGTGCACTTCACCCAGGCCGCCGCCCTGGAACGCGCCCAGGCGCTGATGAGCGTGAACGTCTGCACCCGGGCCGAGAAGGACATGATCGCCCAGGCGATCGGGAACTTCCGGTTCACCTCCGGCTTCGGCAAGACCCTGTCCCGGCTGGTCCGGCACGGCATCGGCGTGCACCACGCCGGCATGCTGCCCAAGTACCGCCGACTGGTGGAGACCCTCGCCCAGGCCGGTCTGCTCAAGGTCATCTGCGGCACGGACACCCTCGGCGTCGGGATCAACGTGCCGATCCGCACCGTGCTGTTCACCGGCCTGTCCAAGTACGACGGCGTGCGGACCCGGCTGCTCAAGGCCCGCGAGTTCCACCAGATCGCCGGGCGGGCCGGTCGGGCCGGCTTCGACACCATCGGCCGGGTGGTGGTGCAGGCCCCGGAGCACGTCATCGACAACGAGAAGGCCCTGGCCAAGGCCGGCGACGACCCGAAGAAGCGGCGTAAGGTGGTGCGCAAGAAGCCGCCGGAGGGGTCGATCGGCTGGGGCAAGCCCACCTTCGAGCGCCTGGTCGAGGCCGAGCCCGAGCCGCTGACGTCCAGCTTCCAGGTCAGCCACTCGATGCTGCTCAACGTGATCGGCCGCCCCGGCGACGCGTTCGCGGCGATGCGGCACCTGCTCACCGACAACCACGAGGACCGGGCCGCCCAGCGCCGGCACATCCGGCGCGCCATCGCGATCTACCGGGCGCTGCGCGCCGGCGGGGTGGTCGAGCAGCTCGACGAGCCGGACGAGACCGGCCGGCGGGTCCGCCTCACCGTCGACCTCCAGCTCGACTTCGCCCTCAACCAGCCACTGTCACCGCTGGCCCTCGCGGCGATCGAGCTGCTCGACGTCGAGTCCCCCGCGTACGCCCTCGACGTCCTCTCGGTGATCGAGTCGATCCTCGACGACCCGCGCCAGGTGCTCTCCGCGCAGCAGTTCAAGGCCCGTGGCGAGGCGGTCGCCGCGATGAAGGCCGAGGGGATCGAGTACGAGGCCCGGCTCGAACTGCTCGACGAGGTGACCTGGCCCAAGCCCCTCGCGGAGCTGCTGGAGTCGGCGTACGAGATGTACCGGCAGGGCCACCCGTGGGTGGCCGACCACCAGCTCTCCCCCAAGTCCGTGGTGCGGGACATGTACGAGCGGGCGATGACCTTCACGGAGTACGTCCAGTTCTACGGGCTGTCCCGCTCCGAGGGCCTCGTGCTGCGCTACCTCGCGGACGCGTACAAGACGCTGCGGCAGACCGTGCCCGAGGACGCGAAGACCGAGGAGCTGGTCGACCTCATCGAGTGGCTCGGCGAGCTGGTCCGCCAGGTCGACTCCAGCCTCATCGACGAGTGGGAGCGGCTGCGCAACCCCACCGACGCCGCCGAGGCGGCCGAGGCGCTGGACGACCGCGTCCCGGCGGTCACCCGCAACGCCCGCGCCTTCCGGGTGCTGGTGCGCAACGCCCTGTTCCGCCGGGTCGAGCTGGCCGCGCTGCGCCGCTGGTACGACCTCGGCGAGCTGGACGGCGCGGCGGGCTGGGACGCGGACGCCTGGGCCGACGCGCTGGAGCCGTACTTCGAGGCGTACGACTCGGTCGGGGTGGGGCCGGACGCGCGCGGGCCGGCGCTGCTCATGATCGAGCAGGGCCGGGAGAAGTGGACGGTCCGGCAGATCCTGGACGACCCGGAGGGCGACCACGACTGGGGCATCAGCGCCGAGGTCGACCTCGCCGCCTCCGACGAGGCGGGCGCCGCGGTGGTCCGGATCACCTCCGTCGGTCAGCTCTAGTTTCTTGCCCGGGAAGGGCCGTCCAGGATGCCTGGGCGGTCCTTCCCCGAGCGCGGGCCCGCCGTGGACGAACGCCGGTCAGGTGCCGCTGGTTCGTACGGCCGTGACAGCCACCGTGGTGTAGGGCACGGTGACGCTGCCCCCCGACGCGTCGACAGCGGCCCCGACCCCGTCCAGCACCTCCGCCAGTCTCTCCGGCGGGAGCCGGGTGAGAAGGCCCTGGGTGGGTATCAGGTCGAGCAACTCGTCGCGGGTGTAGGACTGTTCCCAGTCGAATCGCCACTGCTCGGGTTCGCCGAACCCGCCCACCGCGCGGATCCCGTCGGCGGCCCTGGTCACCAGCGGCTGGTACGCGTCCAAGCCCTGCTTGTCCGGTGGGAAGGTGAACGGCGAGTCGGGTACCACCCGCCGGTAGACCGCGGCGAGGGCCTGCGCCACGTCGGGTGGGAGCTGGAACACGTGCCAGAACGGCGCGAGGAGGCCACCGGGCCGCAGCACCCGGGCGGCCTTGGCCGCGCCGGCGACCGGGTCGACCCAGTGCCAGGCCGTCCCGGCGATGACCGCGTCGAACGTCCGACCGGCGGCGTCCCAGGCTTCGAACGTCGCCACCTCGGCCTCGACCCCGCTGCGTCGGGCGAAGTCGGCCATCCGCGCGTCGGGCTCGACCCCGAGCACCGCGCAACCGGCCGCCTGGAACTGCCGGGCCTCGATGCCGGTGCCGCAGCCGACGTTCAGGACTTCGGGCCCGGGACTGGCGGCGACGATCCGCCGCACCAGCGTGCTGGGATAGCGGGGCCGGGCCCGGTCGTAGCGTGCCGGGTCGACGCCAAACGACTCCGCTATCTCTCGGGCCTGATGCGCCTCGGGCCGGGAGGACCGGGAGTGCTCCGGAGGTAAAGTGGGCATGCGCCCACCTTAAGTGGGCGTGTGCCCACTTTGTCAACCAGATGCCAGACCATCGATGGAGGAACGCACAGTGCCGACCGGGGTGGCCATCCGCGACGCCCGCGAGCAGTTGTTCGACGCCGCCGAACGCGTCCTGCTCCAGCACGGACCCAGCGGGCTGACCAGCCGCGCGGTCACCACGGAGGCGGGGGTCGCCAAGGGGGTCCTGCACCGCCACTTCGCCGACTTCGACGCCTTCCTCGTCGAGTTCGTGCTGGATCGGATGGCCCGGATCGACACCCAGGCCGCCGCCCTGCAGGAGGCCGTCGGCACGGGCACCGTCGTCGACAACCTCACCGGGATACTGACGGAACTGTTCGGGGCGGTCACCCTGGCGATCATTCGCCTCGTCCTCGCCCGGGACGAGTTGCTCACCCGGCTGCGCCAGGCCAGGCCGGCCCGCATGCCGATCCTGTCGGAGGCCACGGCCATGATCACGTCCTACCTCCTCACCGAGCGCGAACTGGGCCGGATCGCCGTCGACGCCGACATCGAGACCCTCGCACCCATGCTCGTCGGCACGGGACACCTGCTGTTCGCCGACCGGGAGGGCGCCCCGCCGGGCACCGGAGTCGTCCACAAGGTCGTGACCACCGTCATCGGGGACGTCGAGCACCAACGGTCCTGAACGACGCGTCGGCGCGATTCCTCCGAGCACCGAGGCTGCCCTTCCGCCTCGGCTTCACCGGCACTCAACCGCCCCTATCCGCCAGCCGGCCCGGACCGTGCCACGTGCCCGCGGACACGGCAGGGGCGCCCTTTTTCGCACTGGGAAGTGTCACACCCGTCGATTAGAATGTATGTACTAATCGAAGTCCTGACCTGGGAGGACGCCCGTGACCACGCCCGCCTCCGCCCCACTCACCCCCTACGCCACCCTGCTCGGCTTCACCCGCTACGTCGACCGCACCGGCCCGACCAAGGCCACCTTCGTCGGGGGCCTGCGCAAGCAGCGGGCCAGCCGCTCCGGGTTCAACCCGCACGGCCAGTTCGTCAAGGCGCTCAAGGCCGACATCGCCTTCCACACCGGCGGCACGCACCTCGACCAGGTGGCCGACGTGGTCAAGCCCCGCTGGCGCCCGCTCTACGAGGCCCTCGTCCCCGGCGCGAAGGCCTGGCTGCACTCCCTCGGCGAGCCGAGGGCCGTCGACCTCGCCCAGACCCGCGACGCGCTCGCCATGCTCGGCGACCTGCCCGTCAAGATCAACCCCCAGTTCGGCGTACGCCACGCCGACGGCCGCACCGAGGCCGTCCGCCTGCACTTCGACGAGGCCCCGCCCAGCCCGGAGGCGGTGCTCGCCACCCTGCACCTGATGGCCCGGCACATGGACGCGGTGCTCCCGCACGCCGAGCCCGTCCTGGTCGACGTCCGCCGGGGCGAGGCCCACCACATGCCCGCCGACGCCCGGCCCGAGCAGATCGAGCGCTGGCTGGCCGGCGAGGCGGCCGCCTTCCAGGCGATCTGGGCCACGGCCGCCTGACCCGTCCACCACCCACCCACCCTCCCTTCCGACGGGCCCCCGGGCCACGACACGCGCCACCTTCCGGAGCGGCGACACCGCCCGGAGGGTGGCGCGTTCGCCGTTCCGGCGGCCCACCGCGCCCGGGCGGCGACCCCCGAGGCCATTTTCTCCGGGCACGACCGCGCAGCTCGGCCGGCGATCGGCGGGCGCGGCGACAATCACTTTCCCCGTCAACCATTGAGCCTTCAACCATCTGCCGGTACGGTGGTCCCCAGGCGGCACCCGACAGGCCCGGCGGACCGAGATCCGTACCGGCTGGGTGTTCGGCCGGTCGCGTCGCGGCCGGCCGCCCGCGACACGGCGCGCGTCGACCCGACCGGCCGTTCGGCACTCCACCCAGCATGAGGAGCAGAACCATGACCCTGCCCACTACCGTCCGTGACGTCGCGATGCTGCTCGCCCGGATCGGCGTCGGCATCGTCTTCTTCGCCCACGGCTGGCAGAAGCTGGTCACCAACGGCGTCGACGGGACCGCCGCCTTCTTCGACCAGGCCGGCGTACCCCTGCCGACCCTGTCCGCGTGGTTCGCCACGGGCGTCGAGCTGCTCGGCGGCGCGGCGCTGGTCCTCGGCGCGGCCGTCCCGATCGCCGGCGTCCTGCTCGCACTGGACATGCTCGGCGCGTTCATCTTCGTGCACGTTGGCAACGGCCTGTTCGTGGACAAGGGCGGCTACGAGCTGGTCCTCGTCCTCGGCGCGGCGAGCCTGCTGCTGGCGGCGGTCGGGGCCGGCCGGCTCAGCGTCGACCACCTGCTGACCGGCCGCCGCCGGGCCGCCGAACCGGCCCCCGCCGGCCGGGCCTGACCCGCACAACGCAGTGGTGGCCGCACCGGGGACGGTGCGGCCACCACTGGCGGTTGCCCGGCGAGCCCGGGCGGACGTCGGTCAGGCGGTGAGGTACTTCGCCAGGTCGTCGAGGATCCGGCTGGCGGCGCCGACGCCGATGCCGGTCATCCAGATCTGGTCGGAGACGACGTGCGCCTTGCCCGCCTTGACCGCCGGCAGGGCCTTCCACAGCGTCCCGCCGGTGACCTTGGCCTGCTCGGCGGCGGCCTTCTCGCCGTACGCGGTCACGAAGATGACGTCACCGTCGACCTCGCCGATGCGCTCCGGGCTCACCCGGTCCATCCGCCGGTCCTCCTTGCCGGTCAGCAGCTGCCGCTCGGGGCGGCCCAGGCCGGTGTCGCCGATCACGATGCCGGAGAACGAGTCCGGCCCGTACACCCGGATCTCGGTCGGCATGAAGCGGACGATGGACACCTTGCGGTCGGCGGCGTCGCCCAGCTTGGCGCCGAACTCCTTGGCCCGGGTCTCGTACGCGGTGAGCAGGTCCTTGGCCTGCTGCTCCTTGCCGAGCGCCTTGCCGTCGAGGAGGAAGTTCTCCTTCCAGGTGATGCCGACCTTCTCGGTGAACACGGTCGGCGCGATGGCGGCCAGCTCGTCGTAGAACTTCTCCTGGCGGAACTTGCTGCCCAGGATCAGGTCCGGCTTGAGGGCGTTGATGGCCTCCAGGTCGGGCTCGGTGAGCACCCCGACCTCCTTGATGCCGGCGAGCTTCTCCTCGCCGAAGTAGGTCGGCCAGCTCTTCGCCTCGCCCGCGGTGGCGGCGCCGACCGGCGTGACGCCGAGGGACAGCGCGGTGTCGATCTTGTCGGTGTCGAGCACGACGACCCGCTTCGGGTCGGCCGGCACCTTGGTGGTGCCCATGGCGTGGGTGATCTCCCGGGTCTCCCCGGTGGTGGTGCCGGCGACCGGGTCGCTCTCACCGCAGGCGGTGAGGCCGACGCCGAGGGCCAGCGCCGCGGTGAGGGCGGCGGCGAGACGACGCATCAGATTCCTTTCGAGGGGTACGAGCCGGTGCGCGGGGTGAGCGCGTCCTCGGCCGGGGGGCGGGCTGCCGGGGCCGGCGGTCCCGCCGGAGCTGAGCCGACCAGGTCGGCCGCGTCGGACGGCCGGGTCAGCGAGGGAGTGGTGAGCGCGGGCACCACGAGGGGCGCCCCGGTCACCGGGCAGGGCACGACCACGCAGTCGAGCCCGAAGACGTCCCGGACCAGGTCGGCGGTGAGGATCTCCCGGGGCGGCCCGGCGGCCACCACGGCGCCGGACCGCATCGCGACCAGGTGGTCGGCGTACCGGGCGGCCTGGTTGAGGTCGTGCAGCACGGCCACCACCGTCCGGCCCCGCTCGGCGCGCAGCCGGTGCAGCAGGTCCAGGACCTCCACCTGGTGGGCGAGGTCGAGGAAGGTGGTCGGCTCGTCGAGCAGCAGCGCCTCGGTGTCCTGGGCGAGGGTCATGGCGATCCAGACGCGCTGCCGCTGACCGCCGGAGAGGGTGTCCACGGGCCGGCCGGCCAGCCCGGCCACGTCGGCGAGCGCCATGGCCCGGTCGACGGCGGCGCTGTCCTCCTCCGACCACTGCCGCCACCACCGCTGGTACGGCTGCCGGCCCCGGCCGACCAGGTCGGCGACGGTGACCCCCTCCGGCACCAGCGGGCTCTGCGGCAGCACGCCGAGCCGGCGGGCGACCTCGCGGGTCGGCAGGTCCCGGATGGCGGCGCCGTCGAGCAGCACCGCGCCCCGCCGGGGTGTGAGCAGGCGGGCCATGGTGCGCAGCAGGGTGGACTTGCCGCAGGCGTTGGGCCCGACGATCACGGTGAACGCGTCGGCGGGCAACTCCAGGTCGAGCCCGTCCAGCACCGTCCGCTCGTCGTAGCCGGCGACCAGGTCGCGGGTGGAGAGCATCATGCCTCCTTGCCAGGGTGGGACATCACGAGGGCCGCCGGCGGCCGCGGACCAGCAGGAAGATCAGGTACGGGCCGCCGATGGCGGCGGTCAGCACCCCTGCGGGCAGCTGGGTGGGGGCGAAGAGCCGCCGGCCGGCCAGGTCGGCCAGCACCAGCAGCAGCGCCCCGAGCAGGGCGGCACAGACCAGCGGGGGGCGCTCCGCGCGGACCAGCCGCCGGGCCAGTTGCGGGGCGACCAGGGCGACGAAGTCGACCGCGCCCACCTGGGCGGTGACCATCGCGGCGGCCAGCACCCCGGTGCCGGCGAGGCCGACCCGGCGGGCCACCGGGCGCAGGCCGATCCCCCGGGCGGTGTCGTCGTCCAGCGCGGTGCTGTTCAGCGCCCAGCCGGCCCAGGCGAGCACGGGCAGGAGCGCGACGAGGGTGGCGGCGATCCAGAGGGCCTCGGTCCAGCCCTTGCCGGCGAGCGTGCCGATCAGCCAGATCTGCGCGCGCAGCCCGTCGATCGGGTCGGCGGTGAGCATGACCACCTCGATCAGCGCCCGCAACGCGAAGGCGACCGCCACCCCGGCGAGCACGAACCGCTGGGCGGCCAGCCCGTGCCTGGCGCCGAGGACGAACAGCAGCACGGCGGCCAGCAGACCGCCGACCAGCGCGGCCGGCGCCACCAGCACGGCGGCGACGCCGCTGGTCAGGGCCACCGTCGCGGCGAGACCGGCGCCCTGGGTGATGCCGACGACGTCCGGGCTGGCGAGCGGGTTTCGGGCCACGCTCTGGATCAGCGTGCCGGCCACCCCGAAGGCCGCGCCGGCCACCGCGGCCAGCACCAGCCGGGGCAGCCGCAGGTCGAAGACGACCAGGTCGTACGGGGTGCCGGCGCCGGAGAGGGCGCGCAGCACGTCGACCGGGGCGACGTACGGGGTGCCGAGGGAGAGGCTGAGCACCCCGGCGCCCAGCAGCAGCACGACCAGCGTGGCGGCGACGAGCACCGAGCGGCGGCGGATCTGCACGGCGACCGGGCCGACGCGCACCAGCGAGCGCCCGGGCAGCGCGACGACCCCGGCACGGGGGCGGCCCGTCGACCGGGCGGCCGGCTTCCGCGCTGCGGGGCGGGCGGGGGCGGTCACGCCGTCACCACCTTCGCGCGGGGAACGAGCAGGGCGGGCGGCAGAGCGCCGACCAGGGCGAGGCCGATCACGCCGTCACCACCTTCGCGCGCCGGACCAGCCAGGCCAGCAGCGGGGCGCCGACGAGTGCGGTGACGATGCCCGCCGGCACCTCCCCGGGCGGGGCGACCAGCCGGCCGACGACGTCGGCGCCGAGCAGCAGCGCGGGCCCGAGCAGCGCGGAGACCGCCAGGGTCCAGCGGTGGTCGGCGCCGACCAGGGCGCGGGCCAGGTGCGGCACGGCGAGCCCGACGAAGGCGATCGGGCCGGCAGCGGCGACGGCCGCCCCGGTGAGGAGCACGGCGGCGACGCCGCCGCCGAGGCGGACCAGCCCGATCCGGTGCCCGAGGCCCCGGGCCACGTCGTCGCCGAGGGCGAGGGCGTCCAGGCCGCGGGCGACGAGGGCGGCCAGCGCCAGCCCGGCGAGCACGAACGGCAGCACCTGGGCGGCCACCGAGAGATCCCGCCCGGTGAGCCCGCCGACCACCCAGAACCGGTAGTCCTCGAACGTGCGGGCGTCGATGCTGAGCAGCGCGTACACCACGGAGGCGAGACTGGCGTCGAGGGCCGCGCCGACCAGCGCGAGGGTGACCGGGCTGGCGCCCTCGCGGGCGCGGGTGGCGACGGCGAAGACCAGCAGGCCGGCGAGGAGCGCGCCGCCGATGCCGAACCAGACGTAGCCGGCGAGGCTGCCGACGCCGAAGACGGAGATGGCGAGCACCACGCCGAACGACGCGCCGGCGCTGATCCCGAGGATGCGCGGCTCCGCGAGCGGGTTGCGGGTCAGCGCCTGGAAGAGCACCCCGGCGACGGCGAGCGCCAGCCCGACGGCGAGGCCGAGGGCGGTGCGCGGCATCCGCAGCTCCCGGACGATGGTGGTGGCCTCGCCGCCGTCCGGGGCGACCAGGGCGCGCCACACCTCGTCGACGGCGAGCGACCGGCTGCCGAGCGCGAAGCTCGCCAGCACGGCCAACAGCAGCGCCAGCGCGGCGGCGACGGCGACCGCCGCCCGGCGGCCGCGATGCGCGCGGGGCCGGGTGCCGGCCGGGGCCGGTGGGGTGGCGAGGGTGGTCACGAGTCTCCCGCAAGCTGTGCTTAGGTTCGCCTTACCTTAGACCACCCGGTTAGGGCCGCCTAACCAGCGGTGGTCGATCCGCCGCGCCGCCGCCCGGCGGCACGTCCCGGCCCTACGCTGGGGGGATGCGATTCGACCAGCACACGGTGGTGCTCCTGGTGCGCCCGCCGGACGCCCCGGAGCTGCCGCTGGACGCGGCCGACCGGTTGCAGGACGCCCACCTGGCCCACCAGGCGGGGCTGGTGGACCAGGGTCTCGTCCTGGCGGCGGGGCCCTTCGTGGGGGCCGACGACGACCGGCTGCGTGGGTTCGTCGTGCTCTCGATCAGCCCTGAGGAGGCCCGCGAGCTGTACCACAACGACCCGGCCGTGCGGGCCGGGCGGCTGGCCGTGCAGGTGATGAGCTGGATGGTGCCGGAGGGCAACGTGCGGTTCGAGAGCGTGCCCGTCCCCCGGTCGATGCTGGAGGCGGCGGCCGGCGACTGAGCCGTCAGTCCCCGGTGCCCGTGCGGGCCGCCGGCAGCGACGGGCCGTCGAGCTGGTGGTCGGCCCAGACGTACGTCTCGGGCAGCAGCTCGGCGACCGGCACGACGCGCAGCGCGTCCATCGGCCCGACGATGACCCGGATGGTGGGGAAGTAGTCGCGCAGCACCTGCCGGCAGCGCCCGCAGGGCGCGATCACCCCGCGTCCCCGGTCGCCCACCGCGACGATCGTCTCCAGCTCGGTGACGCCCTGGGTGGCGGCGGCGCCGACCGCGACCACCTCCGCGCAGGGGCCGCCGGTGAAGTGGTAGACGTTCACGCCGGTGAAGACCCGACCGTCGGTGGTCCGCGCGGCGGCGGCGACCGTGTGGTTCTCGCTGCGGCAGCGCAGCTTGGCGACCGCCGTGGCGGCCTGCACCAGGGCCCGGTCGGTGTCCCGCATCGTCATCGCGCATCCCCGTGGTTCGACGTCGGTCGGCGGTCAACTCTAGACCCGCCGGCGCCCGCCCGCGGGCGGGCGCGCGCGGGCGGGCGCGCGCGGGCGGACCGGTAACCCGGGGGCGGTCCGGCCGCCGGCTGCCTATCCTTGGCGACGACATGCAGAATCCAGCCGCACCCGCCGCAACCGATCCCGCTCGCGAGCTGCACCGCCGCCTCCGCCCCCTGATGTTCCGCGACCAGCGTCGCCTGCAACGGCGACTGGACGGGGTGCGCAGGCTCAGGGACCCGCAGCGGCGGGACGAGGCGCTCGCCGAGATCGCCGCCGACGTCGCGCGGGCCGAGGCGCGGCTGGAGAGCCGGCGCGCCGCCGTGCCGGTGGTCACCTACCCGGCCCAGCTGCCGGTCAGCGAGCGCAAGGACGACATCGCCGCCGCGATCCGCGACCACCAGGTGGTGATCGTGGCCGGCGAGACCGGCTCCGGCAAGACCACCCAGCTGCCCAAGATCTGCCTGGAGCTGGGGCGCGGGATCAACGGGCTGATCGGGCACACCCAGCCGCGCCGGCTGGCCGCGCGTACGGTGGCGGACCGGATCGCCGAGGAGCTCGGCACCGAGCTGGGCGACGTGGTCGGCTACAAGGTGCGCTTCACCGACCAGGTGAGCGACCGGAGCCTGGTCAAGCTGATGACCGACGGCATCCTGCTCGCCGAGTTGCAGACCGACCGGATGCTGCGCCAGTACGACACCCTGATCATCGACGAGGCGCACGAGCGCAGCCTCAACATCGACTTCATCCTCGGCTACCTCCGGCAGCTCCTCCCCCGCCGCCCCGACCTCAAGGTGATCATCACCTCGGCGACCATCGAGACCGAGCGGTTCGCCCGGCACTTCGCCGGGCCGCCCACCGACGACGCGCCGGACGGCGTCCCGGCGCCGGTGGTCGAGGTGTCCGGGCGCACGTACCCGGTCGAGGTGCGCTACCGGCCGCTGGTCGAGGTCGCCGAGGGCGAGGAAGACGGGGACGACGAGGAGAACGTCCGGGACCAGATCCAGGCCATCGGCGACGCCGTCGAGGAGCTGGCCGCCGAGGGGCCCGGCGACGTCCTGGTCTTCCTCAGCGGCGAGCGGGAGATCCGGGACACCGCCGACGCGCTGGGCAAGCTGGTGGAGAAGAAGCCGGCACTGCGCGGCACGGAGATCCTGCCGCTCTACGCCCGGCTCTCCACCGCCGAGCAGCACCGGGTCTTCGCCCCGCACGCCGGGCGCCGGGTGGTGCTCGCGACCAACGTCGCGGAGACCTCGCTCACCGTGCCCGGCATCAAGTACGTGGTGGACCCGGGCACGGCCCGCATCTCCCGCTACAGCAGCCGGCTCAAGGTGCAGCGGCTGCCGATCGAGCCGGTCTCGCAGGCCTCCGCCAACCAGCGCAAGGGGCGCTGCGGGCGCACCTCGGACGGCATCTGCGTCCGCCTCTACGACGAGCAGGACTTCCTGTCCCGCCCCGAGTTCACCGACCCCGAGATCCTGCGCACCAACCTCGCCTCGGTCATCCTCCAGATGACCTCGATCGGGCTCGGCGACATCGCCGCGTTCCCGTTCATCGACCCGCCGGACCGGCGCAACATCGCCGACGGCGTCAACCTGCTGCACGAGCTGGGCGCGCTGGACCCGGCCGAGACCGACCCGGCGAAGCGACTCACCCCGCTCGGCCGGCGGCTCGCCCAGCTCCCCGTCGACCCGCGGCTGGCCCGGATGGTCGTCGAGGGTGAGCGCAACGGCTGCGCCACCGAGGTGATGGTGATCGCCGCCGCGCTGTCGATCCAGGATCCCCGCGAACGGCCCGCGGACCGGCAGGCCCAGGCCGACCAGGCGCACGCCCGGTTCACCGACCGCGAGTCGGACTTCGTGACGCTGCTCAACCTGTGGCGGCACCTGCGCGAGCAGCAGCGCGAGCTGTCCTCCAGCGCGTTCCGCCGGATGTGCAAGGCGGAGTTCCTCAACTACCTGCGGGTACGCGAATGGCAGGACATCGTCAGCCAGTTGCGCCAGGTGTTGCGTACCCCCGAAGAAGGGCGACCGGCGCGGGACGCCGACGGCGGCGGCCGGCGCCGGGGCGGCGCGGACCTGCCGGAGGAGATCGACACCCCCAGGGTGCACCAGTCGCTGCTCGCCGGCCTGCTGTCGCACATCGGGCTCAAGGACGCCCAGAAGCACGAGTACCTGGGCGCGCGGGGTGCCAAGTTCGCGCTCTTCCCCGGCTCGGCGCTGTTCAGGAAGCCGCCGCGTTGGGTGATGGCCGCCGAGCTGGTGGAGACCTCCCGGCTCTGGGGCCGGGTGAACGGCCGGGTCGAGCCGGAGTGGGTCGAGCCCCTCGCCCAGCACCTGGTCAAACGCAGCTACAGCGAGCCGCACTGGGAGAAGAAGCAGGCGGCCGTGATGGCGTACGAGAAGGTGACGCTCTACGGCGTCCCGCTGGTCACCTCGCGCAAGGTCAACTTCGGCCGGATCGACCCGGCGCTGTCCCGCGAGCTGTTCATCCGGCACGCCCTGGTGGAGGGCGACTGGCAGACCCACCACCACTTCTGGCGGGACAACCAGCGGCTGCTGGCGGAGATCGAGGAACTGGAGAACCGGGCCCGCCGCCGCGACATCCTCGTCGACGACCAGACCGTCTTCGACTTCTACGACGCCCGCGTCCCGGCGGACGTGGTCTCCGGGCGGCACTTCGACGCCTGGTGGAAGAAGACCCGCCGCGAGCAGCCGGACCTGCTCACCTTCACCCGGGAGCTGCTGGTCAACGCCGGCCGCGGCGGGGTGGACGAGGCCGACTACCCCGACGAGTGGTCGGCCGACGGGGTGACCCTGCCGCTGACCTACCGGTTCGAGCCGGGCACCGCGACCGACGGCGTGACCGTCGACATCCCGCTGCCGCTGCTCAACCAGGTGCCGGCGGAGAGCTTCGACTGGCAGGTCCCCGGGCTGCGCGAGGAACTGGTGGTCGCGCTGATCCGCTCGCTGCCCAAGGCGGTGCGCCGCAACTTCGTCCCGGTGCCGGACTACGCCCGCGCGGCGCTCGCCGCGATGCCGGCCGGCGAGGAGCCGCTGCTGGACGCGCTGACCCGGCAGTTGCGCCGGATGACCGGCGTCACCGTGCCCCGCGACGCATGGGACCTCGACCGGCTCCCCGCGCACCTGCGGGTGAGCTTCCGGGTGCTCGACGAGGAGAACAAGCCGGTCGCCGAGGGCAAGGACCTGCCGGCCCTGCAACGCCAGCTCAAGGCGGAGGTACGCCAGGTGGTGGCCGCCGCCGCGCCGGACGTGGCCCGCACCGGGCTGACCGACTGGGGCATCGGCACGCTGCCGCGCACCATCGAGCAGGTCCGGGCCGGGTACGCGGTGACCGCGTACCCGGCGCTGGTGGACGAGGGCGCCACGGTCGGGGTGAAGGTGTTCGACTCGCCGGCCGAGCAGGAGGCCGCGCACTGGGCGGGCACCCGGCGGCTGCTCCGGCTGACCGTGCCGTCGCCGGCGAGGTTCCTCCAGGGGCGGCTGAGCAACGAGGCGAAGCTGGCCCTGAGCCGCAACCCGCACGGGGGTGTGCAGCAGCTCATCGACGATGCCGCCGGGGCGGCGATCGACAAGCTGATCGGCGACGCCGGCGGGCCGGCCTGGGACGCCGAGGGCTTCGCCGCCCTGCGCGAGAAGGTCCGCGCCGACCTGGTGGACACCGTGGTCGAGGTGATGGACCGGGTGCGCCGGGTGCTCGCCGCCGCGCACGCGGTGGAGCAGCGGCTCGGCAAGACCCAGAACCTGGCCGTGGTGGCGGCGTTGGCCGACATCCGGGCCCAGCTCACTGGCCTGGTGCACGCCGGCTTCGTCACCGAGACCGGGTACGCGCGCCTGCCCGACCTGCTGCGCTACCTCACGGCGGTCGAGCGGCGGCTGGACCGGCTGCCCGGCAACCCGCAGCGCGACAAGCAGCAGCAGGACCGGATCGCGGTGGTGCAGAAGGAATACCGGGACATGCTCGCCGCGCTGCCGCCGAGCCGCCGGCAGTCGGCGGCGGTCCGGCAGATCCGCTGGATGATCGAGGAGCTGCGGGTGAACGTCTTCGCCCAGGCCCTGGGCACCCCGTACCCGGTGTCGGAGCAGCGGATCTACCGCGCGATGGACGACGCCGAGGGCAGGTAGCCCCCCGTGCGGCCGGGCGACGCCGGTCTTCGTCTCCGCGACGGCCGCCGGGTGAGCCCGGCGGGGGCAGCGCGCCGACGCGGGCGGGCCGGGCGCGGCTGAGCCGGGCGGGTCAGCGCGCCGACGCGGACGCACCGCGCAGCACCCGCAGCAGCACCGGCGGGGAGAGCAGCCGCGCCGGCGGGTCGACGAGGTTGAGCACCCGCAGGAACGCCGCGCCCAGCGCCGCGTCCCGGGCCGCCGCCGCGTGCAGCCGGCCGACGTACGCGTTGACCAGGCGCACCCGCGGCGAACGCCGACCGGGCACCTCGGGGAAGCGCAGGTCGGTGCCGACCGCGATGGACCACGGGCCGTCGATCAGGCGACCCGCGCCCCGGAAGAAGCTCCGGGCGAGCCGGTCCGGCCGCCGCCGGACCAGCCGGCGCAGCAACAGCGCCTCCAGCGCGGCCACGGTCATGCCCTGCCCGTAGACCGGGTTGAAGCTGCACAACGCGTCGGCCACCACGAGGTAGCCGGCCGGGAAGCGGCGCAGCCGCTCGTAGCGGCGCCGCACGCTGGCCGGGTACCGCATCGTCACCGGCGGGCTCGCCGGCCGCGCCGTACGCAGCAGCTCGGCGATCTGCGGGGCGGCGAGGCGGTCGGCGAAGGCGGCCATCCCCTCGTCGTCGGCCGGCGGCTCCTCGCCGAGCATGCCGCTGAGCGCCACCGCGAACCGGTCCTGTTCCTGCACGGCGACGATGCCGCCCCACGGCTGGCCGGGCACGGCGTTGGTGAGCGCGCCGAGCAGCCCCTCCAGGTGGTGCGGCTCACGGCGGTAGGTGCGGGTGACGTAGGTGACCCCGATCCGGACCCGGTCCTCGGGCGCCGGCCGGTAGCCCAGCTCGGCCAGCCACACGGGGCTACGGCTGCCCCGGCCGCCGGCGTCCACCACCAGGTCGGCCTCGACGGTGTGCGGCTCCCCGTCGCGGGGGCGCAGCCGCACGCCGGTGACCCGGCGCCGATCGGCGGTGGTGGTGAGCCCCTCCGCCTCGCAGCCCGACACGATCCGGACCCCGGGCAGGGCGGCGACCCGCCGCCGGACCACCTGTTCCAGCAGCGGCCGGCTGACCCCGAAGCCGAGCAGCGGCGACGGCGCGCGCCGCATCCGGTGGCCGTCGTTGTACCAGTGGACCTGCTCGTGCAGGTCGACCGTGGGCACGCCGTTCGCGGTCAGCTCGGCGGTGATGCCGGGCAGCAGTTCCTCGAACGCCTGCCGGCCCCGGGCCAGCAGGACGTGCAACTGCCGCCCCTGCGGCACGCCCCGGCGGCTGTCCGCCCGCTCGGGCAGCACGTCGCGGTCGACGAGGGTGACCCGGTCGTACGCCTCGGTGAGTGCGCGGGCGACCAGCAGGCCGCCCATGCTGGCGCCGATCACCACGGCGCTGCCGGTTGCCATGCGGGCAGCGTAGGTCGACCGCCGGCCGGGATTCGCCTTCCGCCTTGCGCACCCGGGGTCGTCTTGTCGACGGGTTGTCCCGGCGGGTCAGAGCGGCTCGACGCCGGGCGGCAGGTCGCCGTCGGCGGTGGCGTCGCGGACGTACTCCAGCAGTATCCGGCGCAGCTCCCGGCCGGCGTGGGTGGGCACCACGTCGCGGCGCCGGGCGACCGCGATGGTCCGCCGGACGCCCGGCGGGGCCAGCCGGGTGACCCGGACGCCCGCCCGGCGGGCCACCACGATCCCGGGCACCAGCGCGATGCCCAGCCCGGCCTCGACGAAGCTCAGCACGGCGTCCATCTCGCCGCCGTCGACCGCGATGGTGGGCTCGAAGCCGGCCTCCCGGCAGGCCTGGATGGTGGCGTCGCGCAGGTCGTAGCCCTCCCGGAACATCACCATCGGCTGGTCGCGCAGGTCGCCGATGCGCAGCTGGCCGGCGTCGGGGGCGACCGGCAGCTCCTCCACCGAGGCGACCACCAGGCTCTCCCGCAGGATCGGGTCCGCGCGCAGCCCGGGATCGGTGCCCTGTGCCGGCATGATGATCAGCGCCAGGTCGAGGTCGCCGCGGAGCAGGTCGCGGACCAGGTCCTGCGAGCCGCTCTCCTCCACCCGCAGGTCGACGGTGGGATGGGCGTCGCGGAACCGGCGCAGCACCGGCGGGGCGAGCGAGGTGGCCAGGCTGGGGGTGGCGCCGAGCCGGACCCGGCCGCGCCGCAGGCCGACCAGCTCCTGCACCTCGCGGGTCGCCGTGTCCACGTCGGCGAGGATCCGCTTGGCCAGCGGAAGCAGCACCTCCCCCGCCGCGGTCAGCGCGATGTTGCCCCTTACCCGCTCGAAGAGGGGGGCGCCGAGGGCGTCCTCCAGGGCGTGAATTTGCTTACTCAAGGAGGGTTGCGTGATGCCCACCAGATCGGCAGCTTGGGTGAAATGCCGGACTTCGGCGACCGCGACGAAGTACTTCAGCTGATGGAGCTGCATCTACATAGCCTATAGCTATCAAGACTGCGGGGTCGATGCATTGGACGACTGATCCATGTGCTCCTAGCGTCGATCGGGTGGTAGTCACGAGAACTCGGTCGCCCATCCGCTCCAACGTCGGCCTCAAGGCCGTCATGGCGGTGACGGGCATCATCCTGGTGCTGTTCCTCATCCTGCACATGCTCGGCAACCTGAAGGTGTTCACGGGGGAGACCTCGTTCGACCACTACGCGCACTGGCTGCGCGACATCGGCAAGCCGATGCTGCCGGGCGTCTGGTTCCTGTGGATCCAGCGCGGCGCGCTGACCGTCGCCGTCGTGGCGCACATCGCCGCCGCCACCGCCCTGGCCCGGCGCTCCCGCGCCGCCCGCCCCGTCCGGTACGCGCACCGCCCGAAGGTCCAGGGCAGCTACGCGGCCCGCACCATGCGCTGGGGCGGGGTGATCATCCTGCTCTTCGTGATCTACCACCTGCTCGACCTGACCACCGGCCATCTGAACCCGGTCGGCGACCCGACGAAGCCGTACGCCAGCGTCGTCGCCGACTTCGCGCCGGAGCGCTGGTACGTCACGCTCTTCTACACCCTGGCGATCGTCGCGCTGGGCTTCCACCTGCGGCACGGGGCGTTCAGCGCGTTCCGCAGCCTGGGGCAGCAGACCCCGAAGGGCGAGCGCCGGGCGCGCACCGCCGCGCTGGTCTTCGCCGTCGCGCTCTGCGCCGGCTTCCTGGTGGTCCCGTTCGCCGTACTCACCGGATTGGTGTCCTGACATGGATCTCTACACCGAGGGCGACCCGATCGCCGACACCAAGGCTCCCGAGGGCCCGATCGAGACCCGCTGGGACCGCCGCCGCTTCGAGGCCAAGCTGGTCAACCCGGCCAACCGCCGGAAGATGACCGTGATCGTGGTCGGCACCGGCCTGGCCGGCGGCTCGGCCGCCGCCACGCTCGCCGAGCAGGGCTACCGGGTCAAGTCCTACTGCTACCAGGACAGCCCGCGCCGGGCGCACTCCATCGCCGCGCAGGGCGGCATCAACGCCGCCAAGAACTACCGCAACGACGGCGACTCGGTGCACCGGCTCTTCTACGACACCGTCAAGGGCGGCGACTTCCGGTCCCGGGAGTCGAACGTGCACCGGCTGGCCGAGGTCTCGGTCAACATCATCGACCAGTGCGTCGCCCAGGGCGTCCCGTTCGCCCGCGAGTACGGCGGCCTGCTGGACACCCGCTCCTTCGGCGGCGCGCAGGTGCAGCGCACCTTCTACGCCCGGGGCCAGACGGGTCAGCAGCTGCTGCTCGGCGCGTACCAGGCGCTGGAGCGGCAGATCGGCCTCGGCAACGTCGAGATGAACGCCCGGCACGAGATGCTGGAGCTGATCGTCGTCGACGGCAAGGCCCGGGGCATCGTCGTCCGGGACATGGTCACCGGCGAGATCACCACGGAGTTCGCGGACGCGGTCGTGCTCGCCTCCGGCGGCTACGGCAACGTCTTCTACCTCTCCACCAACGCCAAGGGCTGCAACGTCACCGCCACCTGGCGGGCGCACCGCAAGGGCGCGTACTTCGCCAACCCCTGCTACACGCAGATCCACCCGACCTGCATCCCGGTCTCCGGCGACCACCAGTCGAAGCTGACCCTGATGAGCGAGTCGCTGCGCAACGACGGCCGGGTCTGGGTGCCCAAGGCCAAGGGCGACACCCGCAGCCCGAAGGACATCCCCGAGGACGAGCGGGACTACTACCTGGAGCGGATCTACCCCTCCTTCGGCAACCTGGTCCCCCGGGACATCGCCTCCCGCGCCGCCAAGAACGTGTGCGACGAGGGACGCGGCGTCGGCCAGACGGGGCTCGGCGTCTACCTGGACTTCGCCGACGCGATCAACCGGCTCGGCCGCAAGGCCATCGAGGCCAAGTACGGCAACCTCTTCGAGATGTACGAGCGGATCACCGGCGAGGACCCGTACGAGGTCCCGATGCGGATCTACCCCGCCGTGCACTACACGATGGGCGGTCTCTGGGTCGACTACGACCTCCAGTCGACCATCCCGGGCCTGTTCGTGGTCGGCGAGGCGAACTTCTCCGACCACGGCGCGAACCGGCTCGGCGCCTCGGCGCTGATGCAGGGCCTGGCCGACGGCTACTTCGTGCTGCCGAACACCATCGCCAACTACCTGGCGGCCGGGCCGTTCGACAAGGTCGACGCCAGCCACCCGGCGGCCGTGCAGGCGCGCGCCGACGTCGAGGACCGCATCCAGCGGCTGCTGGCGGTCGACGGCGACCGGACCGTCGACTCGTTCCACCGCGAGCTGGGCCAGATCATGTGGGAGCACTGCGGCATGGAGCGCAGCGCGACCGGGCTGCGCAAGGCGATCGACGAGATCCGCGCCCTGCGCGACCAGTTCTGGCAGCGGGTCCGGGTGCCGGGCAACGGCGAGGGGCTCAACCAGTCGCTGGAGAAGGCCGGCCGGGTCGCCGACTTCTTCGAGCTGGCCGAGCTGATGTGCATCGACGCCCTGCACCGCGAGGAGTCCTGCGGCGGCCACTTCCGGGCCGAGCACCAGACGCCCGACGGCGAGGCGGAACGCGACGACGAGCGGTTCGCGTACGTCGCGGCCTGGGAGTTCACCGCCACCGGCGAGCCCTCGGTGCTGCACAAGGAAGACCTGAAGTTCGAATACGTCCACCCCACGCAGCGGAGCTACAAGTGAACCTGACCCTGCGCATCTGGCGCCAGTCCGGCCCCGAGGACAAGGGTCGGATGGTGACCTACAAGGTCGACGACGTCTCCCCGGACATGTCGTTCCTGGAGATGCTCGACGTGCTCAACGAGCGGCTGATCCTCGCCGGCGAGGAGCCGGTGGCGTTCGACCACGACTGCCGCGAGGGCATCTGCGGCATGTGCGGCCTGATGATCAACGGCAACGCGCACGGGCCGCAGCGCGGCACCACCGCCTGCCAGCTGCACATGCGGCAGTTCTCGGACGGCGACACGATCGACATCGAGCCGTGGCGGGCCCGGGCGTTCCCGGTCATCAAGGACCTGGTGGTCAACCGGGGCGCGTTCGACAAGATCATCGCGGCCGGCGGCTACATCACCGCGCCGACCGGCAGCGCCCCCGAGGCACACTCCACCCCGGTCGCCAAGGCCAACGCCGACGCCGCCTTCGAGGCGGCCGAGTGCATCGGCTGCGGCGCCTGCGTGGCCGCCTGCCCCAACGGCTCCGGCATGCTCTTCACCGCCGCCAAGATCACCCAGCTCTCACTGCTGCCGCAGGGCCAGCCGGAGCGCTACACCCGGGTGATCGGCATGGTCGACGCGCACGACGAGGCCGGCTTCGGCGGCTGCACCAACGCCGGTGAGTGCACCGTGGTCTGCCCGAAGGGCATCCCGCTGAACACGATCGGCCGACTCAACCGCGACTACCTGATGGCCACCTCGAAGCGGGGCGACAACACCCCCGGCGCCTGACCCTTCCGGCAGCACACCGACGGCGGGCCGTCGCACCCCTGCGGGTGCGGCGGCCCGCCCGCTTTCCGGCGCTCGCCTGCCCGACATCCCCTCGCGGCCCGTCCCCTCGCAGCCCGTCCCCTCGCGGCCCGTCCCCTCGCAGCCCGTCCCCTCGCGGCCCGTCCCCTCGCAGCCCGTCCCCTCGCGGCCCGTCCCCTCGCAGCCCGTCCCCTCGCGGCCGTTCCCTCGCAGCCCGTCCCCTCGTGGTCGGTCCGTCGGCCCGCCTCGCGGCCGGTCCTGTCGGCCCGCCGGCCCGGCCCGGCGGTCGCCCCCGAGCCGCCAACGCCCCTCGCCGACGGCGGGACGCCCGTCGACCGCCTTCAGCGCCGGGCCGGTTCCATCGCGCCGGTTCGGCCGGATGGGCAACCTCGCCGGCACTGTCGAGCTGCCCCGTCCATAGGACCGCCGCCGGGCCGGCCGCCGTCCCGGCCACAACACCACTGCCGAAGCCCGCCGACGTCACGCCCGCAGCCCCACTACCGACACCCACCGCACGCCCGCAGCAACAGCGCCGGTGCCCCCGCCGCCACGCCGGCAACACCCCGCCAGGCCGCCCGTCGTCACGCCCCGACACCGGCACGCTCCATCGCCGGCGTCCGGGGCAATCCGTGCCCCTGCCGGCGCCCGGTCGCATCCGGCCCGGCCGCCTCATCCCCCGGCGCAGTTCGACAGCGACCACACTGCCCGACCGCGAGCCACGCTGCCCCGTCCCGTGGGGCAGCTCGACAGCGACCGCAGTGCCCGTCCGCCAGCCACGCTGCTCCGTCCCGTGGGGCAGCTCGACAGCGTCCACGCGCCCCACCTCACCACCCGCCGCGGCCACCGGGGCCGGACAGCCGCCCAGCCGCGCCCGCGCCCCGCCCGATGGGGCAGCTCGACAGCGACCGCACCTCCGCCACCCCGCCCACCCCGCCCACCCCGCCCACCCCGCCGCCGGTCGTGGCCCGGCGGCAGGCGGGTCCGGCTCAGGCCCCGGTTCAAGCCGGCGTGGGCGGGTAGCAGTCCACCGGAGGACGCGAGAGGGGACGTCGGGACATGAAGGCACTGACCTGGCAGGGCAAGCGGGACGTACGGGTCGAGGAGGTGCCGGATCCACGGATCGAGGAGCCGACCGATGCGATCGTCCGGATCACCTCGACCGCCATCTGCGGCTCCGACCTGCACCTCTACGAGGTGCTCGGGCCGTACCTCAAGCCCGGCGACGTCCTCGGCCACGAGCCGATGGGCATCGTCGAGGAGGTTGGCCCGGGGGTGACCCGACTCAAGCCGGGCGACCGGGTGGTGGTGCCGTTCAACATCTCCTGCGGCACCTGCTGGATGTGCCAGCGGCAGCTCTACGCCCAGTGCGAGACCACCCAGGTGACGTCCGAGGGCAAGGGCGCCGCGCTGTTCGGCTACACCTCGCTCTACGGCTCGGTGCCCGGCGGGCAGGCGGAGTACCTGCGGGTGCCGCACGCCCAGTTCGGCCCGATCAAGGTGCCGGAGACCGGGCCCGACGAGCGGTGGCTCTACCTGTCCGACATCCTGCCGACGGCGTGGCAGGCGGTGAAGTACGCGGACACCCCGCGCGGCGGCACCCTCGCCGTCTTCGGGCTCGGCCCGGTCGGCCAGTTCTGCGCGCGCGTCGGCCGGCACCTCGGCGCCGACCGGGTGATCGGGCTGGACCTGGTTCCGGAGCGGCTGGCGATGGCGCGCCGGCACGGCATCGAGGTGCTCGACGTCAGCGAGCTGGACGACGTGCCCGGTGCGCTGATCGACCTGGTGGACGGGCGCGGCCCCGACGCGGTGATCGACGCCGTCGGCATGGAGGCGCACGGCGCCCCCGTCGGAAAGCTCGCCCAGACCGCCGCGGGGCTGCTGCCCGACAAACTCGCCCAGACCATGATCGACAAGGCCGGCGTCGACCGGCTCGTCGTGCTCAAGGCGGCGCTCAAGGCGGTCCGGCGCGGTGGCACCGTCTCCGTCTCCGGGGTGTACGGCGGCGAGGTGGACCCGATGCCGCTGATGGAGATGTTCGACCGGGGCATCCAGTTGCGGATGGGCCAGTGCCACGTGCGTCGGTGGACCGACGAGATCATCCCGCTGCTCTCCGACGACGACCCGCTGGGCGTGGCGGACCTGCGCACCCACCGGGTGCCGCTGGCGCAGGCGCCGCAGGCGTACGAGATGTTCCAGAAGAAGCGGGACGGCTGCGTCAAGGTCGTGCTCGCGCCGTGAGCCGGACGGTGGTCGTCACCGGCGCGACCAGCGGCATCGGCCGGGCGAGCGCGTCGTGGGATCACCGGCGTCGATCGTTTCGCCTAGGGTGGTGGGCCGGAGAGCACGGCCGACCACCACGACGGGAGAGACGATTGACCATCCGGGTGAACCGCAGGACCGCGCTGGGACTCGGCACGGTGGCCACCGCCGGGACGGTGCTCGGCGCCGCCGCGCCGGCGTCCGCCGCCCCCGAGGTCACCGAGCCGGCTCCGGCCACACCCCGGCAGGCCGCCCGTCGGGTCGCCGCGAGTTACGCGCGGGAGACCGACCGCGCCGGCGGCAACTGGCAGGCGTACGTCAGCGTCGCCGACCCGGCCGGCGAGCCGGCGGTGGCGGTGGCCGACGAGCCGGACCGGCGGATCGAGGCGTACAGCGTCAACAAGATCGCGGTGGCGACGGCGGTGCTGGACAAGGTCGACCGGGGGCTGCTGGCGCTCGACCAGCGGGTCGAGGTCACCGCCGCGATCGTGGTGCCCGGCGGGGACGGCATGTTCAGCCTGGACGGCGCCTACCCCAGCTCGGTGACGCTCGGCCACGCGCTGGCCAACCTGTTGACCGTCTCCGACGACACGGCGGTGCGGCTGTGCGGCCTGGTCTGCCCCGCCGCCGAACTCAACCAGATCCTGCGGGACAAGGGCTTCCCGAACACGCAGGTGCAGCCGGTGGCCAACCCGAACCGGTTCTTCCTCGGCACCAGCACCCCCCGGGAGACCCACGACCTGCTGCGCGCCCTGGTGGGCGGCACCCTGCTCTCGCCGGCCGCCACGGCCTTCGTGCTGCGGCTGCTGCGGGCCCCCGTCGCGTACACCGACGGGGTCCGGCGCGTCATGTCCTCGGCCGAGCGGGCCCGGATCGCCACCAAGGCCGGCTGGTTCGCCGACGCCCGGCACGAGGCCGGGGTGATCTTCGACGCGGCCGGCGCGCCCCTGCTGACGTACGCCCTCTTCGCCGACGGGCAGGCCGGCGCCGACGACTACGGCGCCACCCATCCCGCCGTCGAGGCCCGGGCCCGGATGGGCCGGCGTTTCCTCGCCGCGGTCGACCGCCTCACCGGCGCCGGCGCCACCCACCGCCCGGCCGTGCAGCGGCCCAGCAACGGCGGCTGAGCCGCCGCGCGGCGCGGGTGGCCCCGGCCGGCGTGCGACGGGGGCCACCCTGACCGCCCGCAGACCCGCCGAGGACCCGGCTACCGTGTACGACGGGACACGGCGGAGGGACGGCGATGGGCGCACCAGCGGAACGCGCGGGACTCGACCGGGCGCTGGGGCGCCAGCTACGCGGGGCGGCCGGGCTGGCCGCGCTGGCCGCGCTGGCGTGGGTGGCCCGGGACGTGCCGGCGGCGCTCGGCGGCCGGCTCACCGGCGCGCGGGCGGAGCGGGCGGCGCGCTCGCCGCAGTTCCGCGACGGCACCTTCCACAACCCCGGTGGCGCCCGCTCGATGCCCGGCGCGCCCGACCGGGGCCTGATCCGTGAGTTGATCTTCGGCAAGCAGAAGCGCCGCCCGAGCGCCCCCGTGCCGCTGCTGCGCCCGAGCGCCGCCCCGGCCACCGACGTCGCGCGCGAGCTGAACGTCGTCTGGTACGGCCACGCCTCCGCGCTGATCGAGATCGAGGGCCACAAGGTGCTGATCGACCCGGTGTGGAGCGAGCGGTGCTCGCCGTCGGCCCTGGTCGGCCCCCGCCGCCTGCACGAGATGCCGGTCCGCCTCGACGAGCTGCCCCCGGTCGACGCGATCCTGATCTCGCACGACCACTACGACCACCTCGACATGGCGACCGTCCGGGCGCTGACCGACCTCCAGTCGGCGCCGTTCCTGGTGCCGCTCGGGGTGGGCGCGCACCTGGACCGCTGGGGCGTCCCGGCGGCGCGGATCGTCGAGCTGGACTGGTCCGAGAGCCACCGGGTGGCCGGGCTGGAGATCACCGCCACCGCCGCCCAGCACTTCTCCGGCCGGGGGCTGCGCCGCGACGGCACGCTGTGGGGCTCCTGGGTGGTGGCCGGCGCGCACCGGAAGGTCTTCTACACCGGCGACTCCGGCTACTTCGACGGCTACGCGGCGATCGGCGCGGAGCACGGGCCGTTCGACGTCACGCTGATGCAGATCGGCGCGTACGACCGGGCCTGGCCGAGCATCCACATGTTTCCCGAGGAGGCCGTCGCCGCCCACCTCGACCTGCGCGGCGGGCTGCTCGTCCCCGTGCACTGGGCGACGTTCAACCTCGCCCTGCACGACTGGTCGGAGCCGGTGGACCGGATCTGGGCCGAGGCGAAGGCCCGCGACGTGCGGCTCGCCGTGCCCCGCCCCGGCGAGCGGGTGGTGGTGGACGACCCGCCGGCCGTCGACGGCTGGTGGCAGGCCGTCGCCTGACCGTCCTCAGAGGACGAACGCGTCGGTCCAGAGCGCGCCGGAGCGGCCCGACAGGGAGTCCAGCATGGCGACCGCCTGGCCGTCGGTGAGCTGGGCGACGAAGTCGACGATCGCCCGGCCGCGGGCCTTGCCGAGCCGGTCCGGCGTACGCGGGTGCAGCTCCGCCTCGGCCAGCTCCACCAGGTCGTGCAGGCGGCGCGGCAGCCGGGACTCCTCCTCGGGGTCGAGCAGCCAGTCCAGCAGCGCCTCCACCAGGGTGCCCAGCAGCCGGGCCTGCCCGCGCTGGTGCAGGGCCAGGTCGGGCCGGGCCAGCACGAACCGGTGGTGGACGAACTTGAGCACCTGCACCTCGTGCCACTGCGCCGGGGCGAGCAGCACGTGGCCGGAGCGGACCGAGGGCTGCTCGACCACCGTGATCGCGTCGACGAAGCGGGTGGTCCAGCGGGCGGAGAAGCGGGCCACGTACTGCTCCGCCTCGATGGAGCCGTCGAAGGGCATCGCCAGCAGCCCCTCCACCAGCTCCTCGCGGACGTGCTCGACGGCGGCGGCGAACGCCTCGTCGTCGGCAATCCAGGCGTCCTTGCGGTGCAGTTGCCGGCGCAGCCGCTCGATCGCCGAGCCGGGCCGGCGGGCCGCGGCGGTCAGGGCCGCGTCGGTGATGGCCCGGAAGTGCCCGCTCTCGCGCTGCCAGGCCATCAGCTCGGCGGAGACCGCGCCCTGCTGGAGCACCCCGACGCGGTAGAAGTCCTCCACGTCGTGGATCGCGTACGCAATGTCGTCCGCCGTGTCCATCACCGACGCCTCGACGGTCTGCTGCCAGTCGGGAATCCGGCCGACGAACGGCTCCCGGGCCTGCCGCAGGTCGTCGACCTCCGTCCGGTACGCGCCAAACTTCGAGGAGCCGCTGCCGGGGTCGTCGGGCGGCGGGGTGGCGCCGCGCGGCGGCGGGTCCAGCAGCCGGGGGTGCGGGTCCGGGTGGTCCAGGCGCGTCCACGGGTACTTCAGCATGGCCGCCCGCACCGCCGCCGTGAGGTCCAGGCCGGTGGTCGCCGCGCCGCGGATCTCGGTGCTGGTGACGATCCGGTACGACTGGGCGTTGCCCTCGAAGCCGTCGGTGAGCCCGAGCCGCTGCCGGGCCAGCCGGTCCAGCACCCGCTCCCCCAGGTGCCCGAACGGCGGGTGGCCGAGGTCGTGCGCGAGGGCGGCGGCCTCCACCACGTCCGGGTCGCAGCCGCCCAGCTTCTCCAGCAGGTCGCGGTGCTCGCCGTCGGCCGTGAGCCGCTCGGCGATCGCGCGTGCCACCTGGGCGACCTTGAGGCTGTGGGTCAGCCGGTTGTGCACCAGCAGGCCGGAGCCGCCGGGGCTGACCACCTGGGTCACACCGTTCAGCCGGGCGAAGAACGGCGAGGCCACGATCCGGTCCCGGTCGGCCCGGAAGGGGCTGGCGGCAAGGTCGCCGAGGGCCCGGGCGCTGCCGCCGAAGAGCCGCCGGGCCCGCGGGTCCGCGGGAGGTTCCATGATCGCCACGCTAGCGCAGCGTGGGCCGGAACGGCGCACGCCCGCCGGTTCGGTAGCCGGCGGCGCACCGGCCGCGGCGTCGCGGGCGAGGCGGGTGTAAGGAAGGGCCCCTTCCTCTACCCAGGCGATAACAAGGTGCCCTTCCTTACACCCGACGCGCCGGGGCGGGGGCGGCGACGGCAGTCGGTGGGGGCCGGCACAATGCTCAGCGGAACCCACACCGAAGGCGGATCGAGATCGTGACCCTCTCTGTTCATCAGCGGATCGCCGAGGAGCTCGGCGTCGCCGAGCGTCAGGTACGGGCGGCCGTGGAGCTGCTCGACGGCGGCGCCACCGTGCCGTTCATCGCCCGCTACCGCAAGGAGGCCACCGGCCTGCTCGACGACACCCAGCTGCGTACCCTGGAGGAACGGCTGCGCTACCTGCGCGAGCTGGACGAGCGGCGCGCGGCGGTGCTGGAGTCGATCCGCGGCCAGGGCAAGCTCGACGAGGCCCTGGAAGCGCAGATCATGGCGGCCGACTCGAAGTCCCGCCTGGAGGACATCTACCTGCCCTACAAGCCCAAGCGGCGGACGCGGGCGCAGATCGCCCGCGAGGCGGGGCTGGAGCCGCTCGCCGAGTCGCTGCTGGCCGACCCGTCCCGGGATCCCCGCGAGGCCGCCGCCGGCTACGTCGACGCGGACCGGGGGGTCGCGGACCCCGCCGCCGCCCTGGAGGGCGCCCGTGCCATCCTCATCGAGCGGTTCGCCGAGGACGCCGACCTGATCGGCACGCTGCGCGAGCAGATGTGGTCGCGGGGCCGCCTCGTCTCGCGGGTACGCGACGGCCAGGAGTCGGCCGGCGCGAAGTTCGCCGACTACTTCGACTTCGCCGAGCCGTACCCGAAGCTGCCCTCGCACCGGATCCTCGCCATGTTCCGGGGCGAGAAGGAGGGCGTGCTCGACCTGACCATGGAGCCCGAGGAGGCCGGCGAGGCCGACGCGGCGCCGACCGGGCCGAGCCGCTACGAGGCGGCGATCGCCGGCCGGTTCGGCGTCACCGACAAGGGCCGGCCGGCCGACCGGTGGCTGGCCGACACGGTGCGCTGGGCCTGGCGCACCCGGATCCTCATCCACCTCGGCGCCGACCTGCGGATGCGGCTGTGGCAGGCGGCCGAGGAGGAGGCGGTGCGGGTCTTCGCCACCAACCTGCGCGACCTGCTGCTCGCCGCGCCCGCCGGCACCCGGCCCACGATGGGGCTGGACCCGGGCCTGCGCACCGGCGTGAAGGTCGCCGTGGTGGACGCCACCGGCAAGGTGGTCGCCACCGACACGATCTACCCGCACGAGCCGCGCCGGCAGTGGGACGCCTCGATCGAGACCCTGGCCCGGCTCGCCGGCGCGCACGGCGTCGAGCTGGTCGCCATCGGCAACGGCACCGCCAGCCGGGAGACGGACAAGCTGGCCGGGGAGCTGATCAAGCGGCACCCGCAGCTCAACCTGACCAAGGTGGTGGTCTCCGAGGCCGGGGCGTCGGTCTACTCCGCGTCCGCGTACGCCGCCCAGGAGCTGCCCGGGCTGGACGTCTCGCTGCGCGGCGCGGTCTCCATCGCGCGCCGCCTGCAGGATCCGCTCGCCGAGCTGGTCAAGATCGACCCGCGCTCGATCGGCGTCGGCCAGTACCAGCACGACCTGTCGGAGGTGAAGCTCTCCCGGTCGCTGGACGCGGTGGTCGAGGACTGCGTCAACGCGGTCGGGGTCGACGTCAACACCGCCTCCGCGCCGCTGCTGACCCGGGTGTCGGGCATCGGCGCCGGGCTGGCGGAGAACATCGTGCTGCACCGCGACGCCAACGGGCCGTTCCGCACCCGGGCCGAGCTGAAGAAGGTCCCCCGGCTCGGGCCGAAGGCGTTCGAACAGTGCGCGGGCTTCCTGCGGATCCCGGGCGGCGACGACCCGCTGGACTCGTCCAGCGTGCACCCGGAGGCGTACCCGGTGGTGCGCCGGATCCTGGCCAGCACCGGGCAGGACGTGCGCTCCCTGATCGGCAGGAGCACGATCCTGCGCGGGCTGCGGGCCACCGACTTCGTCGACGACACCTTCGGCCTGCCCACCGTCACGGACATCCTGGCCGAGCTGGAGAAGCCGGGCCGCGACCCCCGGCCGGAGTTCCGCACCGCCACCTTCGTGGAGGGCGTGGAGAAGATCAGCGACCTGACGCCGGGGATGGTGCTGGAGGGCGTGGTCACCAACGTGGCCGCGTTCGGCGCGTTCGTGGACGTCGGGGTCCACCAGGACGGCCTCGTGCACGTCTCTGCCATGTCCCGGACGTTCGTGAAGGACCCGCGCGAGGTGGTCAAGTCCGGCGACGTGGTCCGGGTCAAGGTGCTCGACGTCGACGTGCCCCGCAAGCGGATCTCGCTCACCCTCCGGCTGGAGGACGACGCGGAGGCCGGCGCCGGTCGCGGCGGTCCGGAGGGCGGCCGCCGCGAGCGCGGTGGGCAGGGCGGGCCGCGCGGCGACCGGGGCGGCCGGGACGGCGGCCACGGCGGTGGGCAGGGCGGCCGGGACGGCGGTGGGCAGGGCGGCCGCGGCGGGCGCGGCGGAT
>NZ_JBFAAF010000023.1:16145-102364 GCF_040639595.1 Micromonospora sp. NPDC023814 | reverse complement strand
GGCCTTCCTGCATCACTACAATCACCACCGACCCCACACCGCAACCGGCGGCAAGCCGCCCATCACCAGGTTGACCAACGTCCCTGGGCAGTACAACTAGATCTGAGCGAGCTGCTTTTGGGCCTCGCGTGCGATCTCCACTCGGTTGCGGACGTTGAGCTTTCTCAATATGTGGGCGACGTGCGTCTCCACGGTGCGCCGCGACAGCACCAGTCGCTGGGCGATCTCCGGATTGGACAACCCCTGCACCAGCCGGCGGGCCACCTCGCGCTCGGCCGGCGTCAGCGCCTCCCAACCCGTGGTGACCTTGCGGTGAGTCGATCGAGATCCCCGGCGGACGCCAAACTGGCGCAGCCTGGACTCCAGCCGACGTAGGTCCGGCCAGGCGCCCAACTCCTGATAGATCGTCACGGCCCGAGCGAACGCGTTACGGGCTTCCGACAGGTCGCCTCGGTGCCCCAACCGGACGGCGGCCTCCTGCAGCGCGAACGCCACCCGTGGCAGCGCATGGATGCTGTCGAAATACTCCGCCGCCGCCAGCAGTGGCTGCGGATCATCCGACACAAGTGCCTGGCAGACGTTTGCTGCCGCCACAACCTGTGGCGCCTCGCTGCTTCTGGCATCCAGGTCGGCGGCCCGGGCAGCCGCTGCGGCGAGATCGGTGCGGTCGGCGGCCAAGGCCAGCCGCACGAACTCCATCAGTGTCTCCCAACGACTGTACTGGGTGCGCTGGGAGTACTGCTCCTCCAGCCACGGGGCCATCAGCGCCACCGCCGCTGGGAGATCACCGTCGGCCTCAACCAGCAGTGCCTGCGCCTCGATCAACGACTGGGCGTTCAGGCGCAGCACTCCGCTCGTGTACTGGACGTGCGCCACCGAGGCCAGATAGGCCTCGGCCTCCTCTCGCTGCCCCCGCCGCGCATGGATCAATGCCGCCGCCCCACGCACCCGCAACAGATTCTGAATGTGCCCGACGTCGCCCATCGCGTCCACATACAAGAGCGACTGGTCCCAATCACCCGTGTGCAGGAACTGTTCGGCCGCGACAAGCTGCGTCTGAAGGAGACGTGTGGTCGCACCAGCGCTCTCGGCGAGCGCCGACGTGGCCGACAGCGCCGTGGCGAACTCCCCGTACCGGTAGAGGTTGGTGAGCAGCGCCACCCGGTTGACCATGAGAAGAAGCCGAACATCCATCGACTCCATGTCGCCCCCGACAACCACGGAAAGACCGCGCTCGGCGAGCTCCAGCGCCTCGCTGTAGCCGGGCGCGTCAACCATCAGGGCCACCCGCGCCCACCCGACCGAGACTGGGTCGTCGCAGGCCTCCCCCTCGCTGATCGCCAACTGGGCATGGACCCTCCCGTCCTCCCGGTTGTCGCTGAAGAGAAGATCGGAGGCGAGCAGGGCACGCAGTCGGCTGCGCCACGGCGGCACCAGGTCAGGCCGATCTAGCACCTCCGAGATGAGGGACCAGTCCCGCTCAGATTGACCGGACATACCGAATCCCCGAGCCAGGTTCCACGCCACTTCACCGACAAGGGCTGGGTCCGACACGGTTCGAAGGGCCTCCGTGCCCAGAGCCACGAGGTCGTCCAGACGATGCTGCAACCGGAGCACGGTGGTAAGCCGGGCGAGGTAGACATCACGCCGCGGGTCACCGGGGTGAACAGCCGTCAGCGCTCGCTGGAGGAGATCCGCGGCGATCAGAGGTGCCGCGTACAACGCGGCCGCGGGCAGGTCGGCCAGCCAATCCAGCATCCACCCTTCGGGCCTTTCCGACGTGGCCAGGAGGTGTCTGGCGACCCGATCCCATGGGGCGCCCGCTTCCGCAAGGACCTTGGCCGCATGGCCGTGCATACCGTCGCGAACCGCCGCTGGCGTTTCTTTCTTCAGCACCTCGGCTATGAGCGGATGACGAAACGACAGCCCGGCGTCGGAGTCGGAGAGCACGCCAGCCTCCACGGCTTCGCTCACCGCATCGACCAGGGTGGGGACGGAGCGGTTCGACACCAACGCGAGGTCGTTCATCGAGAAATGGGTTCCGAGTAGGGCACAGCTGCGCAAGATTGCTCGCGTCGGCCGAGGAAGGAAGTCCAGTCTCCGGCTGATGGCGGCCGCCACCGACGCCGGCGGCTCGCCCTTCGGAGAGTCGAGCTCAGCGACATCGCGGGACACATGCACCTGCCCGTCCCGAACGAGGGCATTGAGCATCTCCCGCACATACAAGGGGTTTCCCCCAGCCTTGGCCAGCGCCTCGGTCAATTGCGGCCCCGGCGACGCGGACAGCAGCGAGGTGACCATCGTGGTCACGTCTGGTGGTGCCAGCTCGTCGAGTCGGATCAACGGCGCGGCCAGCCGATCGATCACAATCTCACGTAGGCGGTCTACCTCCTCACGCCGGGGAACGGGGCGGCACGCGCTGATGAGCACGAGGGGCGCTTGACTCGCGATGCTCGTCAAAAATGTGCCACACCCCGAGGCTGGCGACATCAGCCCATTGGAGATCATCGACTGCCAGCACCACCGGTGCTTGAGTGGCCTCACGGTCGACCAACGCGAGTACTCGCTCGCTCGCTGCCAGCACCGCGTCTGTCCCGGAGCCGCGCCCTGCCAACAGCTCCGCGATCTCCGACCGATACTCGTCCACCGTGTGCCCACCGAGGTCAAGACACTCTGCTATCACCTGCAGCGCAAACAACTGGGTCAGGCTGTCGGCCGTCCCATGGAAGACGCGCATGCCGAGGGAACGTGCATGCGCAAGCCCGGCGTTGAGCACCGCGGATTTGCCGATCCCGGGCTCGCCTTCGATCCAAACCCCTCCGCCGCGGCCCTCGGCAGCGTCACGGACAACACCGCGCAGAACATCGAGCTCCGCCCCGCGCCCGATGACCTCATCGCCACTCATTACGGCATCGTACGCAGAGCGGCTATGGACAGCCGTCCGCCAGCAGTGCAGTTGCAGGCGGTATCCAGCCGGACACGAACATGCCACCGTTCATACCCGCCTGGTGCTGCGGCGCGCATCGCGACGAGCCGGTGCGGTTGCCTCAGCACGCTGAACTGCCGGCCGTATCTGGCTGAATACTGTGAACGGGGGGGGGGGTTACACGCGTCCGTAGCTACCGACGTGAGCCCTCGTTGACGTACTGCCACAGGGGCTGCGGCGGCGGGTGGACAGAGCGGGTTGTGCCGGTGGCGGCCGGCACAACCCTCCTCCCCCGGCCCACGCCGCATTCGCGGGCACGTCTGTTCGGAGGCCGCTACAGGGCTACCGCCGGCTCTCGTGGTCTACGAGCCTCCGCCGCTTCTGTCCGAAGGCCAAGCCGAGTGTGCCAGGCGGAATTTCCCCGGCGGCCAGTCGCCGCCGCAGACGCCATCGCCTTATCGGCCGCGGAATCCACATTCGTCGAGTCACCGTACGCTCCGTCGCTGGCTGAGTGGGGTGCGGCAGCAGAACCTTCATCACCTGCCACCGCACCCCGCTGAAGGGGCCACGACTCACCAACGCGTTGTCACGCGTCCGGTCTTGGACCTGCGCAAGGTGTCGCTCCTTGCCGGCCTGGTGGTGCTTGCACCGGCAGCACCACTTCGGTATTCGGCCGAACTGGTTGTACGGGAACGGCGGAAGCCGATATCGACGACGCCGGCTTGATCAGGCGACGGGCCGGTCCTGGCAGTCCAGGTTCCGTGACGAGGCGGCCGGACCAGCGGGCCCTGGTGCTCCGGTCTGGCCTGGCCGATCTGCTCAGTCTCGGGTAAGCAGGTATGCCCGGATCGGGTCGAAGGTCACGTTGACGTTGACCCCTTCACCGAGCGCCTCACGCGGGTCGGCCCCGGGCTCGGTGACGGTGATCGTTCCGCCGGTGGTCTCCACCTCGTAGTCGATGCTGGGCCCGTGGAACGTGGATCGCAGCACAACACCGATCCCGGTACCGCCGTCGGTCACCGGCACGAGGCGGGCGTTCTCGGGCCGTACCATCAGGGCCCCTTGGGTGCCGGTGGCAACCTTCGGATGGGCGGGCACGGTGATCTGGCGGTCCAGGACGGTGAGCGTGGCCAGGCCGTCGCCGACCCGCTCCGGTACCGCCTCCAGGAAGTTCGCCCGGCCGATGAAGTCGGCGACGAAGACGCTGGCCGGCCGGGCATAGATCTCGCCGGGGCTGGCGACCTGCTCGACCTTGCCTTTGTTCATCACCACGATCCGGTCGGACATGCTCATCGCCTCGTCCTGATCATGGGTGACGTACATGCTGGTGATGCCGAACATCTTCTGGATGCGGCGGATCTCGGCCCGCATCGCGTTGCGCAGCTTGGCGTCCAGGTTGGACAGCGGCTCGTCGAAGAGCAGCACCTTGGGCTGCACGACCAGTGCCCGGGCGAGTGCCACCCGCTGCTGTTGCCCGCCGGAGAGCTCGTGCGGGCTGCGGTCCTCCAGCCCGACCAGGTTCATGCTGGTGACTGCCATCCGCATGGCGGCGGCGATCTCGTCCTTGCGCTTGTTCTGCAGCTTGAGGCCGTAGGCGATGTTCTGGGCCACGCTCAGGTGCGGAAACAGCGCGTAGCTCTGGAACACCATGGCCATCGGTCGCCGCTGTGGCGGCAGGTTGTCGATGTCCTTGCCGTCGAGCATGATACGCCCGCCGGAGGCGTCCTCGAACCCGGCCACCATCCGCAGGGTGGTGGTCTTGCCGCAGCCGGAAGGGCCCAGCAGGGTGATGAACTCCCCGGGCTGCACGTCGAGGTCCACCTGGTCCACCGCGGTCACCAGGCCGGTACGTCCGTTGAACCGCTTGGTCAGTGATTCCAGTTGGAGGCGACCGCTGGCGGTCTCACGGGTCGCGGGAGCGGCCATTGCAGGTGCGGCCACGGTCATTGCTCCTTCTGCCTTTCGGTTTTCGCGGTGCGGTGCAGCGAGGCACCCGCGCCGACAATGAGGCGGATCAGGCCGAAGCCGGCAAGCACGATCGCGGTCAGGACGGTGCAGTAGGCGAACGCCACCCCGTATCTGCCGGTGCTGGCGGCGCTGAGCACCTGGGAAGTAATGATCTTCGTTTCCGGGGTGACCAGCAGAACGATGGTCGACACCGAGGTCATGCTGCGGGCGAAGCTGTAACTCAGTCCGGTGAGCAGGGCCGGGCGGATCAGCGGCAGCGTCACGAAACGAAACGTCTGCACCGGGCTGGCGCCCAGGTCCGTCGACGCCTGCTCGATGTGCGGGTGCAGCTGACTCAGCGCGCCGACCGCGATGCGCTGCCCGGCCGGGATGCTGCGCACCACGTACGCCAGCACGATCGACACCGCCCCGGCGGCGAGCGCACTGCCGCCGACCAGGCTCGGGAAGACCTCGAAGTCGCCGATGTACCGGTCGGGCCGGTAGGCCAGGACGAACCCGATGCCGAGCACCGTGCCGGGCACGGCGACACCGAGGGTGCCCCCGAGGTCGAGCAGCCAGGCGGTGCGGCGCAGGTGACGCACGACCAGCCAGGCGATCACGAGCCCGACCACGCCCGCGATCGGGGTGGCGATGGCTGCGAACGTCAGCGTGTCCACGACGGCTTCCACGCCGACGCCGGCGACCACCTCTTTCAGGTAGTCCAGCGTCAGGCTGTTGTCGACGCCGAAGACCTTGGTCACCGAACCGACGATCACGGTGCCGTACAGGCTGACGATGATCGCCGCGATGAACACGGCAAGCCCGTAGATCGGCCAGCGGCCCCAGCCAGTCATCAGGTGGACGCTGCCCGATGGCTTGCCGGTGATCGTGGTGCGCACCTTGCGGTTGAGCCACCAGCGCTGGCCGAAGTACATCGCCAGCGAAGGCACGAGCAGGATCACGCTGTAGACCGCGGCGCTGGTCAGGTCGTATTCGCCGGTCACCGCCAGGTAGGCGCGGCTGGCCAGCACGGTGTAGTCGCCACCGAGCACCAGCGGGTTGGCCAGGTCGGCGATCGCTTCGACGAACAGCAGCAGGAAGGGTGCCACCAGGCCGGGGGCGATCAGCGGCAGGATCAGGGTGCGCAGGATCTGCCAGCGGCTGGCGCCCATGTTCATGGCGGCCTCTTCCAGCGCCGGGTCCAGACCGCGGAGCATGCCGAGCAGGCCCAGGTAGGCGACCGGGAACAGTGACAGCGAGAGTACGAAGACCAGGCCGTCGAGGCCGTAGATGTCGTATTCGAGCCCGAAGATGCCGTTGCTGATCACGCCGCGGCGGCCGTAGAGGACGACCGTCGCGGTCGCCACCGCGAACGGCGGGCTGACGATCGGCATCATCGCGATCACATGCAGAATCTTCTTGCCCGGCACGTCCAGGCGGGCCTGGACGAAGGCGAACAGGAAGCCCAGGGCGGTGCCGCACAGGCCGACGAGCGCGCCCAGGACCAGGGTGTTGCGCAAAATCGTCAGGTCGACCTGGGAGGTGAAGAACTCTGCGTAACGGGGCAGCGCGTTCGGCGCGAAGGCGGTGGCCAGAACCGCGATGAGCGGGATGGCCGCGCCGATCGCCACCAGCGCGGCGCTGGCGGCGATCAGCACCCGGATACCCGGGTCAGCCTTGCGCCGCCGCCGCGTGGTGGCCACCGTCGGCACGGTGGCCAGGTCACGGTCAGGCAGCAGGGCGGTCATGACTTCGGCGCCTGCGCAACTTCTGCGTCGAAACGCTTGTTGAGCGCTGACTTGGCCTCACCCGCGGCGACCGCGTCGTAGTCGACCATCTTGATCGAGGACAGATCGACGACCTTCTCGGAAACCTTCGCTCCGGGGTTGGTCGGGAACTGGTAGGCCTTCACGGTCGGGCCGATCTCCTGCGCCTCGGTGGTCAGTGCCCAGTCGATGTACTTCTTGGCGCTGACCGGGTTCTTGGCCCCCTTGACCAGGGCGACGCCGCCGGTCTCGTAGCCGGTGCCCTCGGCGGGGAAGCTGACCTTCAGGTCGGGGAAGCCGGCCTCCATGGTGGCCACGCAGTCGTGGGAGAAGATGGCGCCGACAGCGACCTCACCGCGGGCGACCATCTGAGCCGGTGCCGCGCCCGACTTGGTGTACTGCAGGACGTTCGGGTGCAGCTTGCGCATGTACTCCAGCGCCTTGGTCTCGTCGCCCCCGGCCAGCTGGACCTGCGTCCACAGCGCCGTGTACGAGGTACCGGAGGTGGACGGGTGGGCGATCCCGATGTCCTTGGACAGCTTCGGGTCCAACAGGTCGGCCCAGGAGTCGGGAACCCCCAGGCCCTTTTTTTCCAGCAGCTTGGTGTTGCTGCAGAAGCCGAGCGCGCCCACGTAGACCCCGGTCCAGATGCCCTGCGGATCCTTGTACTTGGTCGGGATGACGCTCGCGTTGGGTGAGACGTACGGCTCCAGCAGCCCCTCGGCCCCCGCCGCCGCGAAACCGTCGGCCGGGCCGCCGTACCAGACGTCAAACTCCGCGTTGGACTTGCCGGCCTTGATCCGGGCGAGTGCCTCGCCGCTGGACAGCCGGACGAAGTCGGCCTTGACCCCGGTGGTCTCGGTGAACTTCTTGGTCGTCGCCGCGCACCAGTCCTCCGTGGCGCCGCAGGCCACATGTACGACGTGACCGTCGGTTGCCGCGTTGTCGGCACTCGACCCTTCCTTGGCACAGCCCGCAGTGGCGGCCACGACGGTCAAAGCCGTCAGCGCCATCGCCCACCTTCTCATCACGACGTGGACCTCCGTATCGAAAAAGCCGCAGGGGCTCGCAGCTCGATGTTTCGGCAAGGTTAGGCGTGTGTGACAGGCCGGGCGGTAACGCCGAAGTGAGCTTCAGTAACGCCGCCGTCACCAACACTGAACCGCACCCCGTGCTGGCACGTAGGTTACGTAGATCCAGTTGATGGGCGAGGTTGGTGATGATCGCGGGCGGGTGGCTGGTGATCGCGGCGCTGGGCGGCATACTGCTCGGCGCCGGGGCGAGCGCGATGGTGCTGCGTCGGCGAGCCCGGTCACGCGGGGCCGAGCTGGTCCACCTGGAGACCCTCTTGCAGCGGCGGGTTGACCAGGTCAACGCGCTCAGCCACGAGCTGCGTACCCCGACCAGCATGATCAAAGGCGCGTTGGATCTGCTCCGGGAGGGCACACCGGGCCCGCTCACCCCGGCGCAGGAACGTTTTCTGCAGGTCGCTGACCATCAGTGCACGCAGGTGATCGCCCTGTGCGAGAGCCTGCTGATCCAGGCGAAGATCGAAGCCGGGCTGTTCACGCCCCGGCTCGAGAAGTTGGACGTCTGCGTCGTCGTGCGGGACGTGGTCGCGGCGATGCGCTCGCTGTGCGAGCAGCGCGGCCAGCGCATCACCCTGGACACCCCGCAGGTGATGCCGTGGATTCCCGGTGACCCGATGCTGCTGACCCAGGCATTGACTAATCTGCTGTCGAACGCGAGCCGGTTCACCACGCCCGGCGGCAGCATCGACGTCCGCGTCATGGCCATCGACACCGGGGTGGCGATCTACGTGACCGACGACGGTGCGGGGATGACCCGGGCGGAACGGGAGCGGTTGTTCCAACGCTTCGCCACCGGGCGCCCCCTCGCGGACGGCACCGGGCTCGGCCTGGTCATCACGAAGACGATCGTGGAGCTACACGGAGGCGAAGTCATGGTGCATACCGCGTCGACCCGGGGAACCACCTTCCTCCTGACCCTGCCCGGCCAGTCGTGACCGGTCCGGAGAGGCCGACCGCGCTGGTGGTCGACGACGAGCCGCAGATGGCGGTCATCGTCGAGTTCGCCCTGCAGACCCAAGACTTCCAGGTCCTGACCGCGCATGACGGGGCGACCGCGCTGCAGCTGCTCAAACAGCACCAGGTGGACCTGGTGATCCTCGACGTCATGATGCCCGGCATGGACGGGCTGACCCTGTGCCAGCGGATCCGGGCCCGTTCCGAGGTACCGATCATGCTGTTGACCGCGCTGGCCCAGCACGACGACGTGATCACCGGGTTGGAGCACGGCGCCGACGACTACGTCACCAAGCCCTTCCACCCGCGAGAGGTCGCACTCAGGGCCCAGGCGCTGGTACGCCGACGGCGCGACCGCGGTGCCGTCATCCGCATCGGCGACCTGGTCATCGACCCGGGTGCCCAGACGGTGACGCTCTCGCAGCGGCCGCTGGACCTGCCCTTCACCGAATTCAAGCTGCTGGTCCACCTCGCCAACCGGCGGGGCGTTCCGCAGTCGTGGCAGGAGCTGCTGCGCACCGTCTGGGGCACGACGGACCTACTCGGCGGTCGCGACGTGGTCAAGTCGGCGATCTACCGGCTGCGCTCCCGGCTCGCGGCGATCCCGGGCGGCACCAACTACCTGCGCACCCTACGCGGCGTCGGCTACCTCATGCCCGACCTGCCCACCGACCAGCCATGAGCTTCGCGCCAGCCTCTGCTGTGACTTGTCGGGTCGGTGACCTGAACCGGCCGAGCCGCGAACCGGACGTCGGCGATTCGACGCGGAACCGCCCGGTGCTCCGGCGATCGACGGCATCGAGTCGTCGCCGTATGCTCCGTGGGATTCTGTCCGATGTAGACGGAGGAACGGAAGTCATGTCAGCCCCTGGTAACCAGCTCGACAACCACGCATTCGAGGACTTGTACCGCAGCGACACCACGGCCGCCCCGAAGATACCGTGGGATCTCGGCGCGCCGCAGCCTCTCGTCGTCGCGTTGGCCGACGCCGGCGGGTTCACCGGTGACGTGCTCGATGTCGGCTGCGGATTCGGCGACAACAGCATGTTCCTCGCGTCGCGCGGGCTGCGGGTCACCGGTGTCGACTTCGCCCTGCCGGCGGTGCAGGCGGCCAGGTCCAGGGCTGCGGAGAGGGGCGTCGAAGTCACGTTCGACGTCGCCGACGCCACCGCGCTGGACGGGTACGAAGTCTGCTTCGACTCGGTGCTGGACAGCTCGCTCTACCACTGCCTGGCGGAGGAGGAGCGGCATCGGTACGTCGCCGCCCTGGTGCGGGCTACGCGGCCCGGGGCACGGCTGCACCTGCTGTGCTTCTCGACCGGGCTGCGAGGCGTCCTCCCCGACCAGTACCTGGTCAGCGAGGAGAACCTGCGGGAGACCATTGGGCGCCGCTGGACGATCGAACGGCTGGAACCGGCGCAGTTCACCACGTGCTGCACCCACGCCCAGCTGGGCGCGAGCATGCGGATGATCCATGGCGAAGAATTCGACACCTCCGGGTTCGCCAGCCTCACCACCGACGACGACGGGCACGTGTTGATGCCGTTCTGGCAACTGGAAGCGGTGCGGGCGGCCTGATCCACGCCTGATCCACATCGGGCTGCCGATCGATGACCGGCGACCTGGCCGGCCGGCGCAGATCATGTGGACCGGGCTCGGGCCTGCCGCACCACAGGAAGTCGACCGTCGCTGTCTGGACGGTCTCGAGCCACCTCAGCGGATCACTTGGAGCGCCCGCCAATCGGTTGGCGTCGACCTCGGCAAAGGGGCCCAGCTTGTCGCCCTCAGCCGGGGCCGGCCCCGCTTGCCCGTACGCTGCGCCCGCCGATAGAGGGGATGGCGCGCGACGGCGTTTTAATTTCCCGCACGTTGTCATGCGGCAAACCATGCATTAACGTGATTCGGGCACAACTTCAACCGCCTGAAGCCGGGAGGGCGACGCCGGTCATGACAATCTCCACGCCAGACCGAATCGCTTACGAGCCATTTCAGATGCAGTCCCGTGACCAACTCCTTCCAGTCCTCGCGAAACTGCGCGAGGAAGCCCCGGTCTACCGCACCGGGTCAGACATGTGGATCGTTTCCCGTTACACGGACGTTAAAGACATCATCAAGAGCCCACACCTTTTCTCATCGAGGCCGAACGCCAGTGAAGGCACAGCGTTCCCCGTTGAGGCAGCCGACAACCCGGAGCAGTTGCAGCAGCTCATGGCGCTCATGGCAGGTTTCCCAGCGGAGATCGACGTCCAGGAGCTGACGCAGGCCCGCACCATCAACGGAGCCGACCCGCCGGACCACTCCCGCATACGCCGCATCGTCAGCCGGGCGTTCACCCCGGCGCGGATCTCGCAATTATTCCCGGCAATCGACGCCATCGTCGACGAATGTCTGGAAGGCATCGACAAGTCGGATTCGTTCAATGTCGTGCGGCAGCTCGCGATCCCCCTTCCGACACAGATCATCGTCGACCTTCTGGGCCTCGGTGACGGGATGCGCGACCAGGTCAAGAAATGGTCCGACGACTTCGTCGACGCGGCCATCGGGGATGCCCGCGGCACGACGGAGGGCGCCGCGATGGTAATGCGCGTTTTCCAGGAGTTCAGTCTCTTTGTCGCGCCGCTCATCGAGCGGCGGCGGAAAGATCCGCAGGGTGACATCATCAGCGCGATGGTGCAGTCGATGAGCGACGAGACGTTGAACACCGCCGAGGCGCTCATGATGGCGATCACCGTCATGGTGGGGGGCAATGAGACGACCACCAGCCTGATCGGCAGCACCGTCGTGGAGCTGTGCAACAACCCCGACCAGCTCGCGCTACTCAAGGCTGACCCGTCGCTGCTGCCCGGCGCCGTCGACGAGGCCAACCGGCTGACCAGCCCGATCCAGTTCATGTTCCGTGAGGCGCTCGCGGACGTGGAGGTCGCCGGGACGACCATCCCGAAGGGTGCCATCGTCGTCCTGCAGATGGCGGCGGCCAACCGCGATCCGGCCGAGTTCGACGATCCCGACGAGTTCAGGATCGATCGGCCGCAGGGACGCAACCTCTCCTTCGGCCACGGTATCCACTTCTGCCTGGGTGCCCACCTGGCCACCGCCGAGGTCCGCTCGGCGGTCGGCAAGCTGCTGCCGCACCTGGACCGGTTCGAACTCGACACGGCGACCCTGCAGCTCAACCCGAGCATGCTGCACCACGGCTACCAGAACATCGACCTGCGCACCCGGTCCTGAAGGGCCTGAAGCGGTGCCGGTCGGCACCGCCGACCGGCACCGCTTCACGTCTCATGACCTCATGGCGTTGGGGACCGCGGTGGAAGGGCGAAGACCTGCCGCTCCTCCGGCACGATCACCACCTGCGGGTCACCTCCTCGACGCAGTCGAGCTTGGCGTCCTTACGCGGAGTAGGCGAACCTACGCCTGCGGACGTCCGGCCTGCGCAGAATCGCGCCCCGGGCAGGCCCGGTGACGTCCCCGATCTCGGGGCTGACACCCGCGACCTGACACAGCAGTTCCACGTCGTCCAGGAGACTGTCGTCGTCATCATCAAATTCATCGATGTCGCCGATGCCCATTTCGGCAAGTGGCTCGGTCAACACCGTCGGATCGGCGCCTTCGGCCAGGCTGGCGAGGCGGTACGTGAAGGATGCGAGCACCTCGCCGTCCTCGCTGACCAGGAAGCGATGGGCGTCTTCGGCGCTGCTGAACGACGAGACCGCGAACGTGCCGCGGGACAGATCCGGCCGGTCGACGGCCTCGTGGCCGCCGTCCTCGACGAGCAGGGTATGCGGGCCCAGTGCGAACGCTGCCACGACCATCCCCTCCGAATCGAGATCCTCGAAGTCGGCCCGCCGTCGCAGCTGCATCCACGTGGCAGTGGAGATCTCCATGTCCAGTGCCCCGAATCGGCGCAGCGCCTCGTCCGGGTCGACGTCGTGGATCACCGTGATGCAGTATGCGGAGTCCGCCTTCAGGCCCTTGGCCAGCCACTCCGGCGCATCACCGTCGTCGTCGGACCCGGCGCTCCGGGCGATGCCCATCTCCCTGCCGAAAACCCACTGGACAACGTCGTCGGGGCCGATGAGCACAAGCCGCCACGCGCCGTGAACACCGTCGTCGAGAAATCGCCAGGTCAGCCAGGTGTCGGGTTGCTCGGCCCGGCGGACCTCTGCGGGTTGCAGGACGACGATCGAGGCCAGGCCAGGGCTCAGCCTGGTCCGGTAGACCAGGCCCCTGCCGTCGGCGGTGCGATACACGGTGCGCTTGCCGTTTGCCGACCGGATGAACCGGTTGTGGCGGATCTCCGCCACCGGCGCCCGGTCACCCAGCGACACCGGCTCGATCGGCCCGTGCAGGACGCTGTAGACGGGAAACCCGTCGTCGTACAACACCGCGTCACCGTCGTCGGAGACGCGCAGCGCGGTGTACTTGACGACCTGCAGGTCACCGCGCCATACGACCTCGTCGCGGGAGTACACCGCGAAGACGCCGCTCGGCTCGAGGCGCAGAACTCCGGCGGCACCCGCGGACCAGGTCACGGTGCCGTCCTGGTCGGCGATCACCGCACGACCATCGGCGTCGTAACGCAGCTCCCACCGGCCGGACCGCGACATCACAGGTTCGTCGAGCGTGTGGAACTGGGGCAGCGCCTCGGGCATATCGGACCCCTCCGATCAGGTCCGCCGGAGGGCCGGCGAACGCACCTGGTTGACACACGGAGCACGCGTACGGCCGTTACACAGTTCAACCTCACCGAACTCATCAACCAGGGCCTCGATCACCAGCCGGGACAGCCACGGACAGTTGACCCATCGGAAGCCGCCGCACCGGCCGGTTCGGCGCGTCGATCCCATCCGGGCCCGGAGCGCCGGGCCAGGGTTGCTGTGGACTGAGGTTGTCGTCATCTCGATGTCGCCCGGGGACGGTTCTCCCGCCCCTCCGGCGACGGCGACTACGCCCGGCCATCCTCACCAGAAGCCAGGTAGTCCAGGAGAGGGCGGAAAGCCGCCACATCGGCCGGATCCGCCGGCTCGATCCCGCCCGTGCCCGAAGCGCCCGGCGAGGGTTGCTGTGGGTTGGGGTTGTCGGTCATCTCGATGTCGCCCGGGGACGAGGCCTCCCGCCCCTCCGGCGACAAGCCCGGCGCCCCGGACCCCCCGGGTAGCTGGCCAGAACGCGACTGTGACCCGCTCGCGTCCTCCCTCCACGCTTTGGAGACCCCCGACTGGCTGATGAGACCGCCGGACAGCGTGGCTACCGCGGCTTGTTTAAGGCCCTTCTTCGTTCGGGCCCACTCTTGCATCAAGTACGACGTCTGTTCGTTCAGTGCGTTAGCTTTCCTTTCCAGAGATATCCCCGCTGGAAGCTGCATCGTCTCCAGGAACTCCTTCAGGTCGCTGGCGCGAGCGTCACCGGGCTTGAAGGCGACCATCTGATCCAGCAGCTGTTCCTGCTCCGGGGTCAGCTGGACAGAACCCGACTCCGACCCACCCACGTCCACCTGCCGCGTGTTCCGCCACAACTTCTGGACAGCAGAAGCGCCGATAAGGCCACCGGACCAGAAGGCCACCGACCTACCGCTGTAGGGGTGGACGTCGGGGTCGAACTGTCCATTCAGCGACCGGGCCCAGTCGTTCACCCACTCCTTCAACTCCCCCGAAGCCGTCTCCCCCGCGGGGGGCAGAACCCCGGCTGGGAGTTGCATGTCCGCCAACACCTCACGAAGGTTCCGACCGCCCCTGACGGGCCGGAAGCCAACCACGGCTTCTCGAATGATGGCGCCGGCTGGGAGCTGTCCGGCACCCGGCCTCTGGCTCACACGCCCCACCACAGCCCTCCCGCTCGCGCTGGCAGCCGGCCTGAAGGGAAACCGCGGCTGGACCACGTCCGGTGCCCCGAGCCCCTCGGGTAGCTGGCCAGAACCCGGCTGCGACCCGCCCGGGTCCGCCTTCCACGCGTCTTGGACCCCCTGGCGGCTGATGAGGCCGCCGGAAAGCTCGGCTATCTTCACCGGATGGGAGCCAGCCTTGACCTTCATCCTTCGGGCCCACTCTTGCATCAAGTTGCGCGTTGGTTCGTTTAGTGCGTTAGCTTTCCTTTCCCAAGACATCCACGCTGGGCGCTCCATCGTCTCCAGGAACTCCTTCAGGTTGCGGGGGCCGCCCGGGCTGGGCCGGAAGGCGACCATCTGATCCAGCAGCTGTTCCTGCTCCGGGGTCAGCTGGACAGAACCCGACTCCGACCCACCCACGTCCACCTGCCGCATGTCCCGCCACAAATTTCGGACCCCAGAAGCGCCGATGAGGCCACCGGACCAAAAGGCCACCGACCTGTTGCTGTAGGGGCGGACGTCTGGGTCGAACTGTCCCTTCAGCGACCGGGCCCAGCCGTTCACCCAGTCTCTCAACTCATCCGAAGCCGCCTCCCCCACGGGGGGCAGAACCATCCCGTATGGGAGTTGCATGTCCGCCAACACCTCACGGAGGTTCCGACCGCCCCTGACGGGCCGGAAGCCAACCACGGCTTCTCGAGTGACGAAGCCGGCACCAGCACCAGCACCAGCACCAGCACCGACAGCTGACACCTCAGAAGCCATCGCACCAGCCCGGCCCAACGCATCGATCCCGCCCGTTCCCGCAGCACCAGACGAGGATTGCTGTGGACTGGGGATGTCGGTCATCTCGATGTCGCCCGGGGCCAGGCCCTCCCACTCCGCCGACGCCGGCGACCACGCCCGACCGCCAAGGTCCCATTCAAGCTCACCAGCCGGGTAATCCTGGAAAGGCAGGCCAGCGTCCCCGAAAGCCGCCCCATCGAACGGATCCGACGCATCGATCGCACCCGTTCCCGCAGCGCCAGGCAAGGGTTGCAGTGGACTGGGGACGCCGGTCATCTCGAGATCAACAGTGTCCTGCGACTGCCAGCCCCCGCCCATATCGTCGGCTGGCTGTCCGGCACCGGGACTCTGGCTCACGCCCCCCGCCACAGCCGCCCCGCTCGCGCTGGCACCCGACCCGGAGGTCGGCTGCGCCTGGCCCACGCCCAGCAACCCGGACCCCTCGGCCAACTGGCCAGAACTAGGCTGCGCCCCGCCCGCGTCCGCACTCCACACGTTGCGGACCACCTCGTGGCTGATGAGGCCGCCGGACAGCATTTCTACCGTCACAGTACTGTGGTGGCGGCCGCCGTCGGAGGCCCTTTGGTCCTTCAGCCTTCGGGCCCATTCTTTCATCAAGTTCGACGTCGGTTCGTTTAGTACGTTGGATTTCCGTTGCAGAGATATCCCCGCTGGAAGCTGCTTCGTCTTCAGGAACTCGTGGAGGTTGCGGGGGCCGCCCGGGCTGGGCCGGAAGGCGACCATCTCCTGCAGCAGCCGTTCCTGGTCCGAGGTCAGTTGGTAAGAACCCGAGTGCCCGGCGCGACCCTGCGCCACGTCGCCGAGCTGTGACCCACCCGCGTCCACCTGCGGCGTCTTCTTCCACAACCTCGAGACCGCAGAGTTGCTGGTGAGGCCACCGGACCAGAGCTCCACCGACCTAACGCTGTAGGGGTGGACGTCGGGGTCGAACTGTCCCTGCAGCGACCGGGCCCAGTCGTTCACCCACTCCCTCAACTTCCCCCGAGGAGCCGTCTGCCCCGCGGGGGGCAAAACCATCCCGTCTGGGAGTGTCCTGCCCGCCAACCACGCACGAAGGTTGGGACCGCCCGCGACGGGCCGGAAGCCAACCACGTCTTCTCGAGTGACGGGGCCGGATGGGAACTGTCCGGCACCCGGCCTCTGGCTCACGCCCCCCACCACAGCCGCCCCGCTCGCGCTGGCACCCTGCCCGAAGGTCAACTGCGCCTGGCCCACGCCCAGCGCCCCGGACCCCTCGGCTAGCTGGCCAGAACGCGGCTGTGGCCCACCCACGCCCAGCCGCACCGCCTGCCACAACCTTTGCACCGCCGTTTGGCTGATGAGGCCACCGGACCGATCGGCCACCGACCTATTGGTATAGCGGCGGCCGTCGGGGTCCGACTGACCCTGCAGCGACCGGGCCCAGTCGTTCACCCAGTCTCTCAACTCATCCGAAGCCGTCTGCCCCTCGTCGGGCAGATCCATCCCGTCTGGGAGTGTCCTGCCCGCCAACCACGCACGGAGACTGGGACCGTCCTTGACGGGCCGGAAGCCAACCACGTCTTCTCGAGTGACGACGCCGGCTGGGATGTAGTGGCCCGGGTTGTCGGGGTCGTGCAGCAGGCTGACCGGCCGGCCCTCCAACGGCCCATACGCCTCCACCAGGCGCAGCCCTTCCGCCGTGGGCGTCACGACAATGATCCGACGACCGGTGGCGTGAGCCAACAACGGCAGCAAGAACCGCCCCGCCCGGGTGGCCGACCCGCTGCCCCAATCGCCGACAGCGGCGGAGACCTCAACGAACTCCTCATCCAGCAACGGCAGATCGGAGGAAGTCCACAGGCCCACCAGATGCGCCTGGGCCGACAGTGGCGACAACTCCCCCACCAAGAAACCCCGGTCATTGTCGTTGAGGAAATCCAACTGCTCCTGCGGCGCATCCGTCCACGGGGGTAGCGCCCGCCCCGCGTCGTCCAGCTCGGCAAGCGCGTCGACATACCGATCCTCGATCTCAACCGGATCCAGAAAACCCGCGTCAACGACCCGGTCACCGACACCCGCCCGCAACAACCGCACCACCCCCGCGGGATCCTGCTCCTGAAGCTCCCGCGCCCGCTGCCCCAAATACGGCAGGGAAACCCGCTGCCGCAACACCTCCACCGGCAACCCCGCCCTATGCTCGGCCAACCAGTGACCAACCCAGACCTGCAAGAACGTAGTCACCCGCGCCAGCCGGTCCCCGTCCAGCCCACCAGCCCGCCCCAACTCCGCCCGCACCCCGTCAGGATCCGACAAGAACCCCACCAAACCCGCGTCCAGAACCGGACCCAACAACTCCCCCACACCCGACGGATCCTCAGCCACCAACCCCGACAACAGCGAACCACCAACCCGCACCCCCACCGAAGGCACAGGCCGTGCGGAATCGGCGACACCACCAGCCGACCCGTCCCCCGGCTGATGGCCGGGGAAATTCGGCGGCACCGCGTAACCACGCTCCCACAACTCCTGCACGGAGGCGCGCCCCTGCGCCGCGCTGGCCGCACCCACCGGCCGCTCCGCAGGACCATGACTGCCCACCACACCCGCGTAATGAGGCTTGAGAACATCCACAATGTCCTGCAGATCCTCCGCAGACAGACTCAGGACAGTGCCATGCTCATGCGTGCCCATCAGCGACGCATCTTTCCGGTCAGGCACACCCGCCCCGTGCACCACCTCATGCACATACACCGCAGGCTCTTCACCCGCCGCCCAACGCCACTGATCAGTCTCGCTACCCGCAGCAACGACCTCGACCACCTGATGGGCCAGGGCCCGCTTCTTCACGAACTTTACTTTCCACCGCAGCTTCTTGCCGACCTCCGGCAACTCCAACTGGCTCCCGTTCAACGCGTCGACACCCGCCAGAGTGGCCTCCTTTACCTGGTGCACCTCGTCCGGAGGGCCCACCACATACAACCGCCGCCAAATAGTCCACTCCTCATCCCCCGGATCCAGCGCGTACCGCACGGCGACCAACTCACCAAACAGCCGCCCCGGCCCAGCGGCCGGGCCACCATCTCGCTGCTCACCCGACCCCGCACGACCAAACGGATTCACACCAGGCTTCGGCCGCCACAGCTCCGCATCAATCTCAACCGGCGGCGGCAGCAGTCCGAGCTCGCGGGCCTTCGCCGCGGCCTCCTCCCAACTATCGACGCCGAGTTTCACTGCCGCCTGCCTCAGCACATTCCGCACCGTCTTCGGCGTCCGCCCGATCTCCAGCCCGATGTCGTACGCGTCTGTCCGGCCCGCCGCCACGCGATAAAGCGCGCTGATCTCAGTCCGCGACAATTCCACCTCGTCAGAGGCCGACTGGCCCGGTGCCGGGGCTTTGCCGGGCAGCAGGTCGAGCCGGCGGGCCTCGGCGGCGGCTTCCCGTCGATCGTTCTTGCCCAGCGTATCCATCGCCCAGCGCACGTGGTCAACTACCGTCGACTCGCTCAGCCCGAGCTGCTCCGCGATGTAGGAGGTTTGCTCGCCCCACTCCACGCGGTGCAGGATCTCCTTCTGCCTCGGCAGCAGGCGCGGCCCCGATGCCGACTGGCCCGGTCCCACGGCAGAAGCCGGCCCAGCACCATCACCGACAGTTGCCCCCCCGGAAGTCGCCGCACCGGCCCCGCCCTGCACGGCACTGTCGTGCAGCAGTCCGCGCCGGCGCGCCTCGGGCACGACCTCTCGCCAATTGCGTACGCCCAGCTTATTTTGCAGCTGGCGCAAGATTTTGCTCACCGCAAACTCGCTTCGGTTCCCCATCAGCTCCCCGATTTGGGGAGCAGTCAGGCCCGCCGCCCGGTAGACCAGTGCTTGGATCTCAACCGGCGTCGGGTGTACCTCCGGTGCCGACTGGTCCGGTCCCACGACAGGAGCCCCCGCACCAGCACCGACAGCTGATCCCTCGGAAGCCGCCGCATGGCCCGGATCCGGCGCGTCGATCCCACCCATGCCCGTAGGGTCGGCCGAGGGTTGCTGTGGACCGGGGTTGTCGGTCATCGCGAAAGCAGCAGGGTGCTGCGACCGCCAGCCCTCGCCCACACCGCCGGTCGGCTGTCCGGCACCGGGCCCCTGACTCACACCCCCCACCACAGCCGCCCCGCTCGCGCTGGCATCCTGGCCGAAAGGCAACTGCGCCTGGCCCACGCCCGGCGCCCCGGACCCCTCGGGTAGCTGGCCAGAACGCGATTGCGACCCGCCCATGTCCGCACTCAACACTCCGCGCACCGTGTTCTTGCCGATGAGGCCGCCGGACAGCGTGGCGATGTCGTCGGACAGCGCATCCATCGAATAAATACCGGGGCGACCGTCGGCGACGAGCTTGTCCCTCGTCATTCGGGCCCACTCTTGCATCAAGTACAACATCGGTTCGGTTAGTACGTTACTTCTCCTTTCCAGAGATATCCCCTCTGGAAGCTCGATCGTCTCCAGGAACTCCTTCAGGTTGCTGGCGCCATCGCCACCGGGCTCGAAGTCGACCATCTTCTGCAGCAGATCCCTCTGCTCCGCCAACTGGACAGGACCCGGCTGGGACCCGCCCCCGTCCACCTGCGGCATCTTCTGCCACAAATCCCAGACCGAAGATCGGGAGATGAGGCCACCAGACCAACGAGCCACCGAAGATGCGCTGTAGGGACGGCCGTAGTGATAGCTGTCGAGGCCGAGCTGACCATTCAGCGATCTGGCCCAGTCGTTCACCCACTCCCTCAACGTCCCCCCAGCCCTCTGCCCCTCGTCGGGCAGTTCAATCCCGTCTGGGAGTTGTCTGATCGCCAACATCTCACGGAGGTTGCGACCGCCCTCGGCGGGCCGGAAGCCAACCACGTCCTGCCGAGTAATGGTGGCGGGAATGAAGTGGCCGGGATTGTCGGGGTCGTCCAACAGGGTGACCGGCTGGCCCTCCAACGGCCCATACTCCACCAGGCGCGGTCCTTCCACCGCAGGCTCCACGACACGGATCCGAACACCGGCGGCGTGAGCCAACAACGGCAGCAAGAACCGCCCCGCCGAGGTGACCGACCCACTGCCCCAATCGTCGACAGCGGCGGAGACCGCAACGAACTCCTCGTCCAGCAACGGCCCATCGGAGGAAGTCCGCAGGCCCACCAGATGCGCCTGAGCCGACAGCGGCGACAACTCCCCCACCAAGAAACCCCGGTCATTGTCATTGAGGAAAGCCAACTGCTCCTGCGGCACCTCCGTCCACGGGGCCAGCATCAGCCCCAGCTCGGCACGCGCCGCGGTATACCGATTCTCGATCTCCACCGGATCCAGAAAACGCGCGTCAAGGACCCGGTCGCCGACACCCGCCCGCAACAACCGCAGCACCTCCGCCGGCAACCCCGCCCTATTCGCGTCCAGCCAGCGACGAACCCCCACCTGCAAGAACGTGCTCACCCGCGCCAGCCGCTCCCCGTCCGGCCCACCACCCCGCCCCAACTCCGCCCGCACCCCGTCAGGATCCGACAAGAACCCCGCCAGATCCGCGTCAAGAACCGGACCCAACAACCTTCCCACCCACAATGGATCCGCAGCCACCAACGCCGACAACGGCGAACCACCAACCCGCACCCCAACCGACGGCACCGGCTGCACCCCCACCACCGGCGGCACCGGCGGTGCGGGCTCGACGACGACACCACCAGCACCAGCACCAGCACCAGCACCGACATCTGACACCCCAGAAGCCATCGCACCAGCCCGGCCCCACGCATCGATCCCACCCGTTCCCGCAGCACCAGACGAGGATTCCTGTGGACTGGGGATGTCGGTCATCTCGGTGTCGCCCGGGGCCAGGCCCTCCCACTCCTCCGACGCCAGCGACCACGCCCGACCGCCAAGGTCCCATTCAAGCTCACCAGCCGGGTAATCCTGGAAAGGCAGGCCAGCGTCCCCGAAAGCCGCCCCACCGAACGGATCCGGCGCATCGATCGCACCCGTTCCCGCAGCGCCAGGCAAGGGTTGCTGTGAACTGGGGACGCCGGTCATCTCGAGATCAGCAGTGTCCTGCGACTGCCCGCCCTCGCCCATACCGCCAGCTGACTGTCCGGCACCGCGCTCGGGACTCACACCCCCCACCACAGCCGCCCTGCCCGTTCTCCGCGCTTTGCGGATCGGGGTCCTGCTGATGAGGCCGCCAGCCAACGTCGTTATCGAAATGCGATCGCCGCCGGCGGTGGTGAGCCGCCCCTTCACCCTTCGGGCCCACTCTTTCATCAAGTACGCCGTCGTGTCGTTTAGTTTGTTATGACTCCTTTTCAGAGATATCCCTTCTGGACGCTCTGCCTTCGTCTCCAGGAACTCGCGAAGGTTGCGGGGGCCGCCCTGGCTGGGCCGGAAGGCGACCATCTCCTCCAGCAGCTTTTCCTGCTCCTCGGTCAGCCTGACCGGACCCGACTGCGACCCCACGTCCGGCATCTTCTGCCACAACCTCCCGACCGCCACTTGGCTGATGAGGTCACCGGACCAAGAGACCACCATCCGTTGGCTGTAGAAAAAGCCGTCGGGGTCGCGCTGACCATTCAGCGATCTGGCCCAGTCGTTCACCCACTCCCTCAACGTCCCCCCAGCCGTCTGCCCCTCGGGCAGAACCCCGTCCGGGAGCCTGTCCGCCAACCACGCACGGAGGGTCTGACCGCCCGTGCCGGGCCGGAAGCCAACCACGGCTTCTCGAGTGACGTACGCCTCCAACGGACGCAGCCCTTGTGCCGTGGGCTCCGGCACGACCCCGGCCGACCCACCAGACTCGTCCGGTTCCAGGCCGGACGGCGGCAGCTTGGGCGTCGAGAAATCCAGCTCGTCCCACGACACCGTCAATGGATCCCCCCCACCGTCATCCCCCGACTCGTAACCGGGAAATCCTGGTGGCACGGCGTGACCATCTTGCCAAATCTGCTGGACGGAGGCCGGCCCCTGCGCCGCGCTGGCCGCGCCCTGCGGCCGTTCCGTAGGACCGGGGCTGCCCACCACACCTGCGTAATGAGGCTTGAGGATGTCCACGATGTCCTGCAGATCTTTGTTGGACAAACGCCAGTCAGCACCATGCCGGTGCTGGCCCATCAGCGACGAATCTTTCCTGTCAAGAACACCCGCCCCGTGCACCACCTCATGCACGTACACCCCAGGCTCTTCACCCGCCGCCCAACGACGCTGATCAGTCCCGCTACCCGGCTCACCGACCGTGACCACCTGATGGGCCAGGGCTTCGTCCACGAACTCCACTTTCCACAGCAGCCGCTTTTTGACCTCCGGCAACTCCGAGTCGCTCTTGTTCAACGCGTCGACACCCGCCAGAGTGGCCTCCTGCACCTGCTTCACCGCAGCGTCCGACGGACCCTCCACATACAGCCGCCGCCAAATAGTCCACTCCTTATCCCCCGGAACCAGCGCGAACCGCACCGCGACCAACTCACCAAACAGCCGCCCCGTCCCGGGCATGTCACCAAACGAATTCACACCAGGCTTCCGCCGCCACAGCTCCGCATCAATCTCGATCGCCCCGACCGAGCCCGGCGAAGCCTGCTGCGACAGCCGCTGATAGCCGTCCACCCATTCCCGCCGGAACGACCCGGCCAACGACCCAAGAGCACCCGGTTCCGCCCCGTACTCCCGCGCCAACACCGCGAACCGGCGATCCGCGAGATCCGCCGGGCCGGACACCGCCTTCACCGAAGCCGCATCCACGGAAGCCGAATCCACGGAAGCCGCGTCGACGGAGGCCGCGTCGAGGGCGGCGGAGGCGGCCACGACACGGGCAGGCAGGTCCGCCATCGCCTGCCACACCACATTCGCGATCCCCTCGACCTGCGCGGCAATCGGCCGCACCGGCACACCCGACAACGAGTTGCCGCCGAGGACAGCGGCCACACCCCGATCAACCTTCTGCGACAGATCCCGCTCGACCATTCGCCGCACCGCCGCCGGCGCCCCCACCGCTTCGGTGCTGGCGGCTGACGTGTTCGTGGGAAGGTGCTGGTCCAGGTGGTAGCGGGCCGCTGATTCCGCGAGCGACCGCAACGCCTGCCGATCAAACCCCGCCAACAGGGCGGCCGTCACCTGTTCCGGGTCAGCGTCCGTACCCGCCTGCCCTCCAGCCACCACCCGCGCCACCGCCTGCTCCCGCACACCATCGAGGAACCCAGGCGCGAGCGCGGCACCCGGCAGCCCGAACCGAGACAGCAACCCGATGACGGTCTCCTCCCTCAACCGGGACGCCACCCATCCGTCAAAAACGGTCTCCACCCGCACCGGCAGGCCCACCTCACCCCGCCGTGCCCGCGCCGCCCCATCCAACAAACCGGCGTAGCGGTCCACGAGATCCCGCTGAAAACGCTGCCAGTCGCCATCGGCGCGATCGCTGTCGGCGCGATCGCCGTCGGTCTCGGCCAGCTTCGCCTCGGCCGGGATGGTGTCGGCGGGGTTGGTTAAGACCTCGGTGTCAGCCGGATTCGTCTCGGCTGAGTTTGTGTCGGCGGGGGTGGTGTCGGGATGGAGGTGGTTGGCGAGGGTGTGGAGGGCGGTTTGGTGGGCGGGGGTGGTGGTGTTGGTGGCGAGGGTGTTGAGGGTGTCTGCCCAGTGTTCGCGTTGCTCGGGGGTGAGGTTGTGGTGGGCGTCGGTGAGCGCGGCGAGGTGGGTGTCGGTGATGGGTTGGTCGTCGAGGATGCCGGCGGTGAGGTGGAGGATGTCGGCGTCGGCGTCGGCGTCGGCGGTGGGGTCGGGGTGGTGGTAGGCGAGGTGGGCGAGGGCTTTGACGGCGGTCGGATCTGCGAGTTCGGGGCGGGTGAGCAGACGGGCGAGGTGTTGTTGCCGGTCGGTGGGCGCCCCGGTAGCGGGGGTGTCGGCGTGGAGGTATTCGTAGGCGTCGTGGATGTGGCCGTATTGGGCGAGGGTGAGCAGGGCGTGGTGGGGTGCACTGGGGGTTTCTCGGGTGTGGAGTCGCCGGTAGGTGTCGTCGGTGAGGAGGTCGTGTTGGTGCGTGTCGAAGTAGTGGCGGGATGCGGCCGGGTCGGTGATGGTCAGCCACTGGTCGAGGGTGTCGGGGGCGGGTGGTGTGGGGTGGTGGATGACGTGTGCGGGCTCGGGTGCGGCTGGGGGTGGGGTGGTTGTGGTGGTGACGGTGCCGGCCCAGGAGCCGGCGGGTTTGGGTAGTGCGGGGATGAGTTCGTCGGGGGTGGTGACGTTCTGCCAGGCGTGGGCGAGGTCGGCGGCGGAGTTGGCGGTGGAGGCGGTAACCGCGGTGTTGAGGTCTTCGGTCTGTTCGGCAGTGAGGTTGTCGAGCAGTTCGTTGACGTGGCGGCGGTCGATGCGGGCGTTGATGTCGTCGGTGACGGTGCCCATGTCGCGGGCTGTGGTGTCGGGCAGCCGGTTGGCGAGGGTGTGCAGGGTGGGGTGCCAGTTGTGGCGGTGGTCGGTGTGCCAGGTGGAGGCGATGGCCCGGTAGGTGTCCAGGACGGTGGTGGCGGGGTCGAGGACGGCGGCCACGGCGCGCAGGAAGGTGGAGTCGGTGGTGGCGTGCGGTTCCGCCTGTGGTGTGGCACCCGGGTCGGCGGCGATGAGGTCCGCCAGTGCGCGCAGGCCCGCGGGGGCGGCCGGGTCGGCGGGGTTGACGGCGGCGACCGCCTGGGTGATCACGTCGTGGCGGGCTGCCGGGTTGGGGGACTGGAGGTATTGGTAGGCGGTGGTGTGTTGGCCGGTGCGGATGGTGTCGAGTAGGGCCCGGTGCAGCGGGGCCGTCGGGTCGGTCGAGCTGGACCGGGTGGCGAGTTGCGCCGCGGTGGTGTCGGCCTGCAGCGCGGCGAGATTGTCCTGCGTGAATTTTTGTGCGGCGGCCCAGTTGTCGTGGTGCAGGAGCCAGCTGGTGAGTACGTCGGGTTCGATCAGGGTGATGGCGTGGGCGCGGTCGAGGACGTCGTGGAACTGTGCGGTGGTGAGGGAGCGTTCGGTCGGGCCGGGGGTGAGTGGGTCCAGGAGCCGGTAGGTGCCGTCGGTGTCGATGCGTGCCGCGGCGGCGCCGAGCGGTCGGGCGATCCACAGCCGGGTGCCGGGTCGCAGGGTGGGTGGGCGCTGGGTCAGTGGCCCGGTGGTGGTCCATCCGGAAGGCAGGGTGGGGGCGAGCAGTCGCCGGGCCCGGCCCGCTCGTGTCTGTGCGGTGTCGGTGTCGTGGCGGGCGATCGTGGGGGCGGTGGTGGGTTCGCCGGGCAGGCCCTGGGTGATCCATTTCCGGGCGCGGTCGTCGGCGCGGTCGCGGACTTTGAGGGCGGGGTCGGTGAGTTCGCGCAGGAGGGTGGCGTGGTTGTCGGCGTCGGTGAGGACGGTCTCGGGGATGCCGAATTTCAGGGCGTTGTCTCTGGTGGTGGTGATTTCGGTCGCGCCGTACGCGGTGACGGTTTCTGTTCCGTCGCCCTTGCGGACGGTGATGTGGTAGGTGACGGGGGCGTAGATCAGGTAGACCTGGTTGTCTCCCCGGTTCCAGTTCCGGACCTCGGTGGAGGCGGTGACGTCGGTGCGGGTGATCCCGACTTCCGCATAGGCGCCGGTGGCGTCGATGTTGCCGCGGGTGACCATGAAGGGGTCGGCAGGGATGCCAGCGCCGCCGGTGAGGGTGTGGGTGTTCCGTTGGATCGCCTGGTTCGCCTGCTGCATCAGGACGGTTTCGTGGTCGTATTTCTCCAGCTCCGCCTTCGAGACGGTGGAGACCTGCAGGCTCGGGTTGAGCTCGGCCCGGATCGTGATGTCGACGTTGTCGTAGGCGGAGTTTCCCGCGACCAGGGATGTGAACCGCTTCCCGTGCTCGGTCATCATCGCGCCGGTGTTCTTGGCCAGTTTGTCGTTGGTGAGCTGAGTGGCGGACGGGTGGACGTGGTAGGCGTGCTGCTTGGTCAGCAGGCCGGTCGAGTCCACCGCGTCGAAGATCGCTTTGACGCCGTAGGCGCCGGCGACCCGGTCCCACATGTCCAGTGGGCGGGTGGTCAGCGGGATGTTGAGGCCGACGGGTGACTGGTTTCGCAGCCGCAGTGTTTCCAGCGGCACGGCCACCACTTTGTTCTCCACGACCTCGCCGGAGACCGCCTCGACGCCGCGCAACGCACCGAAGGTGCCGCCACGCTCGGACTTGATTTCCTCGATGGTGTATTGGAAGGCGACGTCCTGGTCGAATTGGGCGGTCTTGTTGAGTCGGGCTCCTTCCATCCGGAGGTCGTTCCCGCCCTCGCCGTCGATGGTGTCGTTGCGCTGGTACTTGCCGTAGGAGGCTCCCCCGCGGACGAGCACCTCGTCGGGCACGACGCCTTGACCGCCGGCGGCGACCGCGGCGGTGTAGCCGAACCCGTCTATCTGTCGGCGGACCTTCAGGTTCGCCTCGTTGTCGCGTCGGTAGACCTTCAAACCCGTGGGGCCGTCCTGCGGGTTTTCCGCCTTCCCGATCGGCCGGGCCTCAATCAACAGGAAGAAGCGACGGTCACCGCTTTCGAACGGCCAGCCCTTACCGCCGTCCCGAAGCTGCGCCACACTCGCTTCCGTCCAGGTGGGCACCGATGCGACCTTGTTGGCCAGATCGTCACCGCCGAGCTGTGTCGCTTTCGTGATCAGGTCGGCGATCAGCGGGCCGTGACCGGAGGCGCTGTCCGCGCTGGTGTGCTGCCCGATCCACATCGTGGAGAAACTGTGGTTGTCCGTCAGGCTGGCGGGCGGCAGCGGCGACATGCTCCACAACGGCGCCGACGAGGCCGCGGGCTCACCGCCGGGAACAAGATCGTACGGGTCGTCGAACTTCGCCCGGTGCTGCTGCACGTCGGTGACCCGCACATTGACGAAGACCTCACCGGTGTGGACGACCGGGGGCCCACCCGGCACCGGGATCGTGAACTCCACCTCGGAGCGGACCCACACGAACTTGTTGTCCTGGTATCCGGCTCGATAGTTGCCGAGCGTGTCCACCCGGGAATGCTCCTGACCGGAGCCGACGGTGAACCGGCCGGTGCCGGTGACGCCGAAGTTCCACCCGTCACGGTCCGGAAGCCACCTGGCTGCCTCACTGTCGAGACCGAGCCCGCCCCTGACGATGACGTCGTTGTAGACGAGGGCCATCCTGCCCTGTTCCGCGCCGTCCTGGCCCTCCTGAACCTGCTGGTTGTACGGGAACCAGAACTTGTCGACCCGCGGCCTGCCGAGCAATCTCGTCTGGAATCCGATCGTCACCGGACCGACAGGCAGCGTGCCCGCGCCGAACAAGGACCGCAACACCAACGACGTGAACAACGACGGAGTGAAGGCCTTCCACACATTGGCCGCCCCCACCCGGCCCGTCGCCACCAGACCGGCGGACAACTCCGCAAAGCCGGTAGGGTCAGCGATCGCATAGATCTGAATACCCTCGGTGGCCAGCGCAGAAGGCGTCCGCGGCGGCGGCGCGCCATCCTGCGGCGGACTGACCACGAGCGTAGTCTCATCCTCCACCGACGGCGTGCCGTCGGGTGGGGCGACGGGTGCCCTGAGCAGGGAGGTCTCGTCGGTCTCCGGCAGCGGCGGCAGCGGTGGCGGCAGCGTGCCGTCGACCGGCGGCGGGTCCGCCAGGACGTCGGGTTGCAGTACGTCCGCCGAGCCCTTGACGCTGCCCCACTGCATGGGCTCGCCGTTCCCGATGAGCCCGAACAGGTGGAAGCGGAGGTCGGCCTTGTATCGCGCCGCCGGCAACTTCTGCCCGTCGGTGTCGGCGGTCAGATAGCTGGACAGGTTCCGGCCCTGCTTCGCCGACGGGTACGTGGTTCTGCGCGCCGTCGCGCCCAGAGGAACCGGATTCGGAGCCCCGGGGTCCCGGCCGACGCCGTCCACGTTCGTCAGACCACCGGTGACGTTGCGCGCGTAGATGATGTCCATGTCGGTCACCGCGACCTGGATCTCGTACGGCGTCATCTCGATGAACCGGCTGCCGGTCACCTCGGCGGACAGACCGCCGAGCAGGGTCCGGCTGGGGTCTGTGGGCGCGTCCGGATGCGGCAACTCGATCGTCACACCGGGCCGGCTCTTACCCGCGCCGAACAGGTCGACGCGACGCGACAGCAAATTGTCGTCGGCCAACTCGTCGACCAACCGGACCCAGTTCTTGTGGGCCTGGTCCGGTTTGTTGATGCCGGCGCCGGTAGGGCCAGCCACCTGCGCCAACGCTTGCAGCGGGGTCTGCCCCTCGGCCCCCCGCGCGGCCGCCGGCAGGTAACCCAAATCCACCAGGCGCGGAACGACCCGGTTGTAGATCGCCCGGTTACCGTCGATCTTCTCGACGTGATCCATGCCCAGGCCCGCGCCGGGACGCCACCACTGCTGGCGGCTGCGATCCTTCGCCGGTTCCACCACCCCGTCCGCGATGCTCGGCGCGGGCGCGCCCATGGCGTCCAGCAACGCGACCATCCGCTGGCTGAGGGTCCGCTTCTTCTCGCTACCCGCGTCAGGCTTCGCCACCTCGGCCTGCATGCGCTCGACCAGTTTCGGGTTGGGAACGAACAACCGCTGCCCATCGGCGCGGCGCAGGTTGTACACGTCCACGGCGGCCAGCAACGCGTCGGCGGAACCGCCGTCCACCACCACGTTGTCGATCCTGGACGTCACCTCACCGTCGCTGGTCACCACCACGTTGAGCTTCGGGGCGAAATCGAAACCGACGGCCTGCAGCAGACCACCGAGCCGCTTCGACGACGTGATCAGAGCCCGGTGATTACGGCCCGCCTCCTGGCCCCGATGCCTCCGATGACGTATCCCGAACCCGAAGCGAAGACCACGGGGAATCTTGATCTGGCCGAAGAGCCCGCCACCGGCCCGCCGCCCCCGGTCCGCGCCGGCCATACTACGCGCAATGTTTCCCCGGATGTCGTCGAACCGCAGCTCGTTACTCATGTCGACCTCGCTGCGCTTGATCAGCGAGGTGATCTGCGCATCGGTCAACGTGAGGTTCAGACTGCGGCCACCACGCACCTCGTTGATGCGGAACATCCGCTGAATGTCGTCGCCCGAGTACCGGAGCTTGTCCAACTTGATCGCGAGATCAGTGTTGTTCAGCTTGCCCTCGACGACCGGCCCCCAGAAGGCGAAATCGTCCGGCGACAACTGCTGACGCAGCACTGTCATCACCCGCGCGACCAGATCCAACCTGGTGACAGCGAAGTCAAGCTTCTCCAGCGGAAACTCGGAAGGATCGCTGATCTGTTTGGGCACCAGGTAGTCCGGGTCCACCAGATGCGGATGGGCATTCGGCCCGGTGGTCGCCGGGTCCGACGGGCCGCCATTGTTCCGCAGCGTCTCGTCATGCGGCAGCAACGCCTGCGCCACCAGATACGGCAACGTGTCACGGCGGACCTCCCCCTCGGCGGTGGTGAACGTGAAGTCCCGCCACCTGCCGGTCGCACGGTCCTGCACCCGGGCCACCCACGCCACATCCACCTCGACCCGGCCACCGTCCTCCTTCATCCGCAGAAACTGGTACCGCGCCGGATTGTTGGACACGAACGACCGGGAACCCCACTGACGTGAGTGCAACGCCAGCCCGCCGACCTCGCCCTTCACCCCCACGCCGGCCTGATAACCCCCCAAGAACTCACCAAGGAACAAACTCCCGTCAAACCGAGAGCCACCCGCCTCCCGGTAGGCGAACCAACGCAACTCCGCCTTGCCCGCCGCAAGAGTGCTCCCGTCCTTGCCCCGCTTGACCCAGTTCCCCGCACCGCTGACCGGCTTATCCACCGGCACCGGCCACAACCGGACATCAAACGAACCATCAGCCGTCTCCAGCGCGATCCCCTCATCGAACGCCTTCCCCAACGACGACTTCAGCTTCTGCTCCACCACCCCCGCACTGATCGAACCCTTCGACGCCGGCGTGATCCGATTCAACCAGCCCGCCACATCCGGCACGAACGACGAAATATCCAACACATTATGGAACGACGTGATCAATTGACTACGCTCGGCGATTTCCTGCGGCATGTGACCAGGCAACGACGGCCGATACGACGCCGCCCCCTGATGATCGGCCGGCGACTTCCAACCCGCCGTCGCCAACTCGATCAACGTGCGCTCGTAGTGCACCCTGTCCCGGGCCGCCTTGTAGGCGGCGACAGCCGCCCTGCCCCCGACCAACCGGGCGACGGAACCCGCCGCGCCACCGACCACCCGGACAGCCGAACCCGCCGCCCCGCCGACAGTCCGGGCGGCAGAACCCGCCGGGCCACTGACGGCCCGGGCGGCAGAACCGGCCGCGCCCCCGACGGCGTTGGCGACCGTACCCGCCGCGGCCTCGGCCGCCCGGAAACCCGCCTCCACCTCAGCCCTCACCCGAGCTCTGACCGACGTGTCAGCCTCGGCAGCCGGCGCCTCGGACTCCCGCCCCCGCTCGTCCGGCGTCGCAGACTGGTACCCGTCCGACTCCGCCAACGACGCGGGCCGCGAGCCCTCCACGACCACCGGCGCCGGCGCCGACTGCGACGACGGCGCAGGCGCCGACTCGGTCCTGACCGGCGCACCGACCCCCGCGCTCGATTCCCGCCACCAGTTCCGGACAGTCACCGCATCGACCAGGCCCCCGGACAACGCCGCCACCGTCGCCTCGTCGTGCAGATAGCCGTCGAGGGCCACCTCACCCCGCAGCCCCTCCACCCAGGGCCGCACATATGTTTCCGCCTCCGGCCCCAGCCGTCCGTTCTCATCCAGACGCAGGGACACCCAGGACGGCAGGCGCTGGCTGTTCAGGAAATCGCGGAAACTGGTGGGCCCCCTACCATCGGCAGACGGCCGCCACCCCACCACCTCCGGCGACGGAGCCGCCAACATCGCCGCCAACCGCTCAATGTTCTGCGCATCCGTCCGGGTGTCATTCAGGAACTGCTGCGTCATCCACCGGTAATCAGCGAACCCGGAATCCTCCGTGAACCACCGGTTCCGATAATCCGCGAAATACTTACGGCGCACCCGCACCAACTTTTCGATCTGCCCGTCAGGAACCTTCCGACCAGAATCGGTGGTGTTCAACAACTCCCGGACCCGCGACTGCTCATTCCGCCGTTCCGCCGGCGAATCCGCCATCCCCTCCCACTTCTCCGCCCTACGCTGGAACAGCGTCACCACCTGGCGATAACCACCATCCAACCAATGCCAACGCGCACCACCACCCGCGAACTCCGACTTACCGAACGAACGCTGAACCTGACGACGCGCCCACGCCTGGAACGCGTGCGACTGCTCCCACTTCCGCCGCGCCCCCGACTTGTCCGCCACCAACCGCAACACGTCCATCGACAACGGCGCCGAATCGCCAACCCCCAACTTCACCTCGACCACACGACGCAAAGCCGGCACACCCAACGGCCCCAACGGCCGCACACCCCGGAAATCCTTCCGATACTGCCGGTGCGCCAACTGCACCACCGTGTCCAGAACCCGCGCATCATCCGGACCCGTGACCGTCAACCCCGCCTGCCGCGCCAGCCACCGCACCTCCAACACGCGCTCCGCCCACGGCACATACGACGACGGCGCCTCCTCCGCCCCCGCCGGACTCCGCAACCCCGACACATACTCGTCAACAAACTGGTCAGGAGTCTTCACCCCCGCCGCAGAACCCGCCTCCGGGCCGGTGTCCTCCCCCGCCACCCGGCCGTCCACGGACCTCACCGGCCCCAACACCGTGCCGAGAGTGCGGAATCCCGCCGCCCACAACAGCCCATCGCGATCCACCGACCGCTTCGCCGCGTTCAGCCGATCCACATAGCCGTCAAGCACCGCCACCTGCTCAGCGGTAACCGACTCGACCCCACCATCCACATACTCACGAACCAGCGGCAGGAACGCACCAAGACGATTCGACCCATCCCCCGACGCGCCCCTGCCCGCCCCCATCTGGACCACCGTGGCAAGCCAAGAATCATCCAACAACCCAACGAGCGAACCGCCAACCCCCTTCGTCAACTCCTGGCGAAGCCCATCCACACTCGCCCGCACCGCCGGATCGAACTCACCCCCACGCCAGTGATGCACCCGCGGCGCCCACTCCGCATCACCCAACAACAGTTCCAGGTTCGCTTTATACGCTGCCCGCACCTCATCACGAGCAGCCTCAAGCCCCTCCACCCCACGACTGATCTGAAAATCAAGAGCCGCCAACTCCGACTTCAAATCAACAAGCTCAGAGAACACCTCCTCCGGCGACCGAGGCGCAGACGGCGCAGGCAGCGTCACGGGCGCAGGCGAATGCGGGACGGCCGGCTCATCCTGCGGCAGCGGCGTCCGCGACGCCTGGTCAAAAGCCTCCCGCGACGAGTCGGGCTCCGCCGTCCGCTGCGACCCAGACGGCGCGCCGGCCAGATCCTCGGCGTCGACCGGACTGCCGGGGTCAGCCGGAGGGGGCCATTCCTCCGGTACGGCATCCAGCGTGGGCGAGTAGTCGGATCCGTCCGGGCTCGAATTCGGGTCCTCGGGAAGCGGGCCGAGCTCGGCGTCGGTCGGGTTCAGTGCGGTGTTGCGCCGGGTCGGGGGCACGAGAATGCTGGCGATCGAGCCGGTCAGGCTGCCCGCCGGGCCCGTGTTCATGCTCGAGAGGCTGGCCGCGAGATCGGCGACCGAGGATTCGCTGTCCGACTCCTCCTGTTTGTTCTGCGCGTACTCGAGCACGGCCAGCATCTGGTCCAGCCGGGCCAACGGGTTGTCGACGGTCTGGCTCTCCCACGCCATCGTCATTTTCCTGGTGAGGCTCTCCGGGCTCTCCATGACCTCGGGCTGGTTCGCGTCCGACACCACGAAGATGTAGTTGCTGTCCTTCCGTTCGAGCGGCGGGAGCTCGGGAAGCGAATCCTGCAGACCGATCCGGTTGTACTCCTCCCGGCGGTAGGTGAGCTGTTCGTAGAGCCGTTGCTGGTGCTCGTCGAACGTTTTCGAGGTCTTGCCCTTTTCGAGCTTCGGGACCCGCTCGTCGTAGGACCCCTGGGAACGGACGACGTACTCGCCCGCCCTCTCGATCTTGTTCTCGCCGACGAACTCCCACGCGACGACACGCAGGCCCTCGATTTCGCGCCGGTCGACCTTCTCGAAGAGAATCTTCGCCTCGGTGTTGTGCAGGACGCTCGGTATCATCACCCCCCGGTACACGTGGGCGTCGATCATCCCGTCGGTGACGGCCACGAGCTGGTGGGAGAACTGTTCCCACATCCGGTTGAACCCGGGCGGGTAATTGAAGAAGCTGCCGGTGCCGAGCATGATGTTGTCGAAGATCTGCCCACCGGGCGTCGCCTCGAGCATCCGGTTGCCGCTCTGCTCGGTGATCCGTTCGGCGACGGCGGGGCCGATCTTGCCCCAGAGGGCGAGCTTCGACCGGAAGTATTGCACGGCTTCTGGGAACTGGACGTCGAAGTCGGTGTCGTGCTGGTGCTCGAACCACCACTTGGCCCGGACGGAGAAAGCGTGGTTGTCCGCCATCAACTGCGCGAACGGGGCGACCCGGTCAGACCCGAACCGCTTGACGACCTCGGCGTCGATCTCGTCGTTGGTCCTGCCCGCAGCCTTCAGCCGGAGCTCGAACTCCATCTGTTCCTTGAAGCCCTGGTAGGCGGCTCTCAGTTCGGGGTTGTTCCACAGCTTGTCGTAGCGGGACATGCGGAACTCGATCTTGCGCCAGTCTTCCTCGGCCCTCCCGAAGTCGATCGTCGAGCCCTGCGGGGGCCCGGCAACCCCGCCCATCGCGGCCAGATCCTCATGCTCCGCAACGGTCGTGGTCGCGGCGTCCCCCACCCTCGACGGCGGTCGTGGGGTGCCCACGCCGTCGGTGGTCGCCACGAACCGCAACCGGCCAGGCTCAGCCGGCCCCCAAGCCAGCCCACCCCGCTGACCGTCGAGGAACACCACCTTCCCGTCATAGGTGCGCATCACGTTCACGGCATGGGAAACCGTGTCGCCCTCACCAGTCGTCACCAGCACACCCCGGGCGCCGGGCTCCGCCGCGGCCATGACCTCCGCCACCGCGTCGTAGTCGGCCACCTCCACCAACGGCCGACCCGCGTACCGCTGCAACCACGCCACCGGCAACATCTTCTCGGGCGGCACCTGCCAACCCACTGCGTCCGCCAACGACATGTCAGTACCGATCGCCGTCAAGATGCAGTTGGTCTCGTAACCGTCAACGTCAACGTCAACGCCACCAGGGCGCTGGTTCACATCGCCCAACCAGGGGAACCAGATCGACACATCAGCCGGCGACATCTGACTCGGTAGCAGCACATCCCCGCGCCCCGACACACCAGCCACATCCGGTGGGGAGTCCGACCCGACCGATTCAGGGCCGTTTTCCGCGGCAACCGGCCCAGCCGGCACGTCGGACAACCCCGCCGGCCCGGCAGCACCATCGGACACGGACCACAACTGCACCGTCGAGTTCGCGGCGCCGCCGGCCATCCCCCACCGGCCCGGCCCCACCTGCCACGACGTCAGCGCCAGCAACCCGGCGGGGGCTTCCACCGTCTCGATCAACTCGCCGCTGTCCGCGTTCCAGATCCGTACCGTCCCCTCCGCGCTGGCCGCGGCCACCAGCCGACCCGTCCCCGCCTGCCACGACGTCACCGTCGCCCACTTCGTGCCGTCGGTGGTTCCCAAGGTCCGCAGCAACTCGCCGCTGTCCGCGTTCCAGATCTGCACCGTCCCGTCGACTCCGGCGGAGGCCACCAGCGGCCCCGACTCCGACGGCCACGACGTCAACGCGTACACCGAGCCGTCGTGGCGGGTGAACCTTGCGGTCTCCACACCACGGTTCGCGTCCCAGACCAGCACCAGCCCGTCGCCGTCGGCAGAGACCAGCAGCGGGCCCGACGCCCCCTGCAACGACGTCATTGCCAACACCGGGCCCTCGTGGCCGGGCAGCCTCCGCTCCACACCGCTGGCCGCGTCCCAGATCCGCACCGACCCGTCCATGCTGGCGAAGGCCACGAGGCGGTCCGGCCCCGCCTGCCACGACGCCACCGCCGACACCGAGCGGTCGTCGTCCTCCAACCTCTGCCGCTCCACACCGCTGGCCGCGTCCCAGATCAGCACCGTCCCGTCATTGCCGCCGGAGGCCACCAGCCGCTCCGCCCCCGCCTGCCACGACGTCACCGCCGCCACACCGCCGTCGTGGCCCTCGAACGTCACGAGCGGCTGACCGCTGGCCACGTCCCAGATCCGCACCGACCCGTCCTCGCTGGCGGAGGCCACCCGTGGGCCCGGCTCCCCCTGCCACGACGTCACCGCCCACACCATGTCGTCGTGGCCGGTCAGCGGACCCCGCTCATCCGGCACAACGGACATCTGTCCATCGGACACGGACCACAACTGCACCGTCGAGTTCGCGGCGCCGCCGGCCATCCCCCACCGGCCCGGCCCCACCTGCCACGACGTCAGCGCCAGCAACCCGGCGGGGGCTTCCACCGTCTCGATCAACTCGCCGCTGTCCGCGTTCCAGATCCGTACCGTCCCCTCCACGCTGGCCGCGGCCACCAGCCGACCCGTCCCCGCCTGCCACGACGTCACCGTCGCCAACATCGTGCCGTCGGTGGTTCCCAAGGTCCGCAGCAACTCGCCGCTGCCCGCGTTCCAGATCTGCACCGTCCCGTCATTGCCGGCGGAGGCCACCAGCGGCCCCGACTCCGACGGCCACGACGTCAACGCGAACACCGGGCCCTCGTGGCCGGTGAACCTTGCGGTCTCCACACCACCGTTCGCGTCCCAGACCAGCACCAGCCCGCCGTCGTCGGCAGAGACCAGCAGCGGGCCCGACGCCCCCTGCAACGACGTCACCGCCAACACCGAGCCCTCGTGGCCGGCCAGCCTCCGCTCCACACCGCTGGCCGCGTCCCAGATCCGCACCGACCCGTCCATGCCGCCGGAGGCCACGAGGCGGTCCGGCCCCGACTGCCACGACGCCACCGCCGACACCGAGCGGTCGTGGCCCTCCAACCTCCGCCGCTCCACACCGCTGGCCGCGTCCCAGATCCGCACAGTCCCGTCATTACCGGCGGAGGCCACCAGCCGCTCCGACCCCGCCTGCCAAAACGCCACCCCCATCACACCGCCGTCGTGGCCCTCGAGCGTCACAAGCTGCTGACCGCTGGACACGTCCCAGATCCGCACCGACCCGTCCTCGCTGGCGGAGGCCACCCGTGGGCCCGACTCCCCCTGCCACGACGTCACCGCCCACACCGGGCCGTCGTGGCCGGTCAGCGGACCCCGCTCATCCGGCACAACGGACGCCTGTGGTGTGCCGGCATCGGTTCGCGCCTGTTCGAGGTGCCGGTCCAGTTCCGCGGCCGCTGTCTCGACCTGGCCGAGCCGGTCCCTCAACCCCCCAAACTCGGTCGCGGGCAACGAATCGACGTAGGCGTCCACGGTGCGCGGCATCCGCGCACGGCTGAGATCCTGCATCGCCCCGAGGTACCGGTCGGACAGCCCCGTCAGCGAGCTGTCGTCCTGACGAAGTTCGCGCACCCGCTGCAACACTCGGTCAGCGGCGCCCATACGTGTCGCGTGGCCGGCGGCGAGAGCCCTCCACCGGCGGATCAGATCCGCACGCGCAGCAGCGACCCCGACGTCGGAAACGGACACCGCCTGCTCACCCGACCCGACCGCCACCGCTTGGCCGCCGGGCTCGGTCGGCCTCCCGCCGAAGGTGGCCGCACCATCCCCGGCCCGCCCCGGCACCGCCGGCCCCACCGGCAACGACGAGATCTGCTCCTCCAACCACTGCCGCGCCAGGCCGAACGCGCTCACCGCGGAGAACAACTCCGCCCGCCACCGCTCGGACACATCCGGCACCCGCCCCGCCACGCCCACCCACCCACGCGTGTGCCCGACCAGCCGCTCGCCCAACGCCACCAACTGATCCACCCGCTCACCCACCCGGCGATGCTCCTGCGCCCCCACCGCCGGATCAGTCACCGTCACATCGGGAAGCGCCGCCACCAACTCCTCGCGCCGGGCCACCCAACTCCGAGCCGCCCCACCCGGCCCTTCCACCGCCTCCGCGATCCCCACCAACTCCGCCCGCACACGAGCCCAACCCTCGGCCTCGACCTGATCCCGCGGCTCCCGAAGGCCGCCAACCGCCGGCTCGCCGATGGCCAGCTCACCCATCCGCACCGGCCACAGGTCATCCTCAGCCACATGCGCCAACACCACCGTCGACGTCCACCCACCGAACCCGTGCACCACCACGTACACCGGCTCCCGCAACCCCGACCCCGCCGGCGGCAACGCGGCATTCAGGAAAGTGTCGAAGATCGATGACACGACCGCCCCGGGGTGCACCGGATGCGGCCCCGGCACACCCACCACCAACACCCGCGCACCATCCGGCACCCACCCCTGTCCCACATCCGGCGCCCCCGCCAGACTTCCCCCCGCACGCGCCGCCGCAGTCTCTCCGGCAAGCAACCCCGCCGGCCGCACCTGCGTCACCCGCAAACCACGCTCCGACGGCACAGTCGGAAGGAACACCCAATCCCGGAAGTACGAGAATGCCGGCTGCCCCAACCGCCCCCAATCCATATTCAGCGGCAGGAGGTACGGCCCATGCTCGGCGGGCAATTGGGCATCCACCCGACGCCGCCGATACGCAAGATCAGCCCCCGGAAGGTTCGGATGCGCCTGGAACTCCCACCACAACGGCCCACCCGGGAACGTCTCCCGGCCCGAGAAATCGAAAGCTTTCAGACCCGGCGGAACAACCCCCGAATCCGCCACATACTGCCAACGGGCCGCCACCGCCCCCGACTGGCCCATCGCCGCCCGGAACTCCGCAATCGCGACCAACGTCCGTGACTCCACCGCCGTCCGTGACTCAATAACGGGAGCAAACGGCAACGGGTCAGCCGGCAACGCACTGTACGGCGACAGCTCGATCACCGCCGCCTCAGGCACATTCACGTCCGATCTCAGGTCACCGAGAAGCAACCGCACCACGAGATCCAGCGCGTCCTCATGCCCACCGTCCTCGTACGCCAACACCACCCGCCAGACCGCATCACCCGCAGGCCGTTCCTGCCCCGTCCTCGCCGCCCACGCCTCGGCATCCGTCACCGCCTGCTCCCGCGCAAGACGCTCCACATCAACCCCAGCGCCCACACCATCGGGATGCAGCACCACCCACCCGTCACCCGACGCCACCGACCACTCCGCCGCCTCGGGAACGTCGTCAGACCCCCGGGACAGAATCGGCCCGAGCGAGGCCATCACGTCCGGAAGACCCAACGAGGACGCCGGCCTCGACGCGAACAACCTCTCCTCCGAATAGACATCCGAACCCAAGGCAGGGGAATCAGGCCCCGTCCGGAACTCCTCCTCCGGCGCCGTCCCGTCCATCCCGGCCAGATCCGCTTCTTCCGGGACGGTCCTGGTCGCGGCGTCTGCCACCCTCGACGGCGGTCGTGGGGTGCCCACGCCGTCGGTGGTCGCCACGAACCGCAACCGGCCGGGCTCGGCCGGCCCCCGGGCCAGTTCGCCCCGCTGACCGTCGAGGAACACGACCTTCCCGTCATAGGTGCGCATCACGTTCACGGCATGGGAAATCTCGTCCCCCTCACCGGTCGTCACCAGCACACCCCGGGCGCCGGGCTCCGCCGCGGCCATGACCTCCGCCACCGCGTCGTAGTCGGCCACCTCCACCAACGGCCGACCCGCGTACCGCTGCAACCACGCCACCGGCAACATCTTCTCGGGCGGCACCTGCCAACCCACTCCGCCCGCCAACGACATGTCAGTACCGATCGCCGTCAAGATGCAGTTGGTCTCGTAACCGTCAACGTCAACGTCAACGCCACCAGGGCGCTGGTTCACATCGCCCAACCAGGGGAACCAGATCGACACATCAGCCGGCGACATCTGACTCGGCAGCAGCACATCCCCGCGCCCAGACACACCAGCCACATCCGGTGGGGTTGGCTGCCGGTGTCGGTTCAGGTCCTCCACCAGGGCGGCCACGGCCGTGGCGAAGTCGTGCCGCGACTCGATCTCCGCCTCGTGCAGGATCTCCAGCCGGGAGTTCACGTCGGGCCGGCCCCGGTGGGCGGCCAGGTCGTCCTGGACGCGCTGCGGCAGCCGCCGCACGGCGTCGTCGAGGGTCTCCGGGCGGCCGGTGATGTCCAGCCGCACCACCTCTCCACCCGGGTAGGCGAGGTACGGCGGCTCGGCGCTGGTGCCGCCGTCGACCCGTAGTTCGACCTTGACCGCCAGGGTCGCGGCGAGGTCCCGGGCCAGTTGTACCCGGTCCCGTTCGTGTACGGCGGTCTCGTCCGCCGGGGCGGTCGCGGCGTTGTCGGCCTGCCGGGTCGGGTCGGTGCTCAGCACCACGCGCGCCGGGACCGTGCCGCCGTGCAGGGTGCGTACCGTGCGTTCCAGTTCCAGGATGACGGACCGGCCCTGGCCGGAGCGGGCGATCTCGGCCAGCGCCGTGTCCACGTCCACGACCGGGGTGCCGCGCGGGACCGGCGGGACCGGCAACGCCATCGCGTCCACCTCCTGTTGCGCCGCGTCCCGGGCGGCCTCGCGGGCGGTCCTGGCCACGTCGAGCATCCGTACCGTGTTGGTGTGCACCTGCGCCGAGACGTCGCGGGCCCGGAACTCCTCGCTCGCGGTCTCGACCTGTCGGCGCAGGTCCGGCAACTCCGCGCGAACCCGGTCGAGATCCGCTCCGGCGTCCCGGAGGTCGCCGGTGGCCTTCTCCAGCGCCGTCCGGGCCGCGTCCAGTTCCCGCCGCGCCTGGTCGAGCTCTGCCCGGGCGGCGGCCAGCCGTGACTCGTCCTGGCTGGTGGCGGGGTCGTCGACGGTCTGCCGGGCTGCTGACTCCAGCCTCTCCCGTCGCGTCACCTCCGCTTCGAGTTCCGGCATCGCCCGGTCGAGGTGGTCGATGTTCGCCGCGAGCCGGGCCCGTTCGCCTTCGGCCCGGGTGACGGCGGTCCTGGCGGCGTCGAGCGACGCCTCCGCGGCGTCCCGGGCACCGTGGGCGACGGCCTCGTCCCGGCGGGCCTGGTGGAGGTCGTCGACGGTGCGCTGGAGTTCCTGGGTGGCCTGCTGGAGGCGCTCCCGCGTCACCTGCCGCACCCGGGCCACCTCGGCGTCCGAAGCGTCCGAAGCGTCCGGGCCCGGATCGGGATCCGGTGCCGTGGTGAACAGCCGGTCGGCGAGGTGACCCAGTGCCGGCCCACGGGTGCCGGTGGCGTTGTCAGCGAGGTGGCGGATCGTCTCGGCCCACTGTTGCCGCTGCGGCGCGGAGAGGGTCTGACGCGCGACCCGCACCAACGTGGTGACGGCGGCGTCGGCGATGTTCAGGCCGGCGAGCGCGTCGGCGGTCAGGTGCAGGATCGCCGCGTCCACGGCGTCGACCGGACCGTCGAGGGTGGCCGCCAGGTAGCCGAGGGCCGACACAGCGGCCGGGTCGGCCACGTCCGGCCGGGCCAGCAGGTTGGTCAGCAACTCCTGCCGCCCGGTCGGCGCTCCCGGCAGCGGGGCCGGGGTCCCGGCCGCTGCCGACGCCGGTGGGGTGGGGCCGAGCAGGTACCGGTATCCGTCGTCGAGGTGGCCGTAGCGGGCCAGGGTGAGCAGCGCGTCGCGGGCGGCGAGGTCGACGTCGTGGGGCAGTCCCGCCCGGCGGATCTGAAGGGCGCTGTGCGCCCGGTCGGAGAGCAGGTCCGCCCCGTGGCTGTCGAGGAAGGCGCGGGAGTCGTCCCAGTTGTCGATGGCGAGCCACTTGTCGAGGGCGGCGGTGACCGGGGGCATCGGATGGTGCACGACGTCGGCCGGCGGCAGTGAAGTGTCCGCCGTGCCGGCCCAGGTGGCGGCTGGTGGGGGCAGCGCCGGGATCAGGTCAGCGGCGGTGGAGACGTCCCGCCACGCGTGGGCCAGGTCGGTCGCGGTCGTCCCGGACGCGGTCACCGCGGCGTCGAGCGGGGCGGCGTGCGGGGCGGCGTCGTCCGAGGTCAGACGCTTGAGCAGCCTGGCGACGGGAAGGTACCGCCCCCGTTCGTTGACGTCGAGAACGTGGCGTAGGGTCGCCGCGTCGCGGCCGGCTGCCGTGGGCAGCTCTGCCAGGGCTTGCAGGGTGTCCGGCCAGTTCTGCGGGGGGTTGATGGTCTCCACGGCGGAGGCGATGGCCCGGAAGGTGTCCAGTGCGCCGACGGCCGGGTCGAGGATGTCGGCCACGGCCCGCAGGATGCCGGCGTCGGAGACGGCCTCCGGCTCCGGCCGGGGTCGGGTCACCCGGGGGTCGGCATCGACGAGGTCCGCCAGGGCCCGCAGCCCGGCCGGGGCGGCCGGGTCGGTCGGCACCACGGCGGCCACCGCGCCCGCGAGCACGCGGTGCCGGGCCGCCGCGTCGGCGGTGTCGAGGTAGTCGTACGCGGCGGTCAGTTGTCCGGCACGGATGGCGTCGAGCAGGGCACGGTGCCGGTCGAGGACCGGATCGCCGGCGGGTGCCGGGGTCGTCTCGGTCCGGGTCGCGTCGGGCCGGGCCGGCGCGGTCGGGGGTGCCGCCGGCCGGGCCTGCTGCTGGTCCTGCGTCAGCCGCGTCGCGGTCGGGTCGGCGCGCAGCACCGAGAGGTTGGCTTCCGCGAACTGCCGGGACGCCGCCCAGTCGCCGTCCTGGAGCAGCCAGCTCGTCAGCACGTCGGGCTCCACGAGGGTGACGGGCTTCGGCGTGGCGATTTCGCTGACCACCGGGAGTGCGGCGAGGGTCACCGCCTCCTGGAACTGCGCGGCGGTGAGGGTCCGCTCGTCCGTCCCGAGGGCGAGCGGGTCGTAGAGCCGGTAGGTGCCGTCGGCGTCGACACGCGCCGCGAAGGCACCCTGGGGGCGGGTGATCCACAGTCGGGTGCCGGGGCGCAGCGTGGCGGGCACCTCGGGTAGTGGCCCGGTGGTGGTCCATCCCGGCGGCAGGACGGGAGCCAGCAGCCGCCGCGCCTGACCGGCCCGCGTCTGCGGGCTGTCGGTGTCGTGCCGGGAGACGTGCGCCCCGAGCGGGTTCGCCGATCGGGTGGGCAGGCCCTCGGTGATCCACTCACGGGCCAGGTCGTCGGCGTCGGCGCGGGCCTGCCGGATGTGCGTCTCCAGCTCCGGACCCAGCTCCGCGGCCGCGTCCATCTGCACCGGGGTACGTTCCAGCAGCCCGCGGTAGATCTCGCGTTGCTGCGACGCGCCAATCGCGGCACTGAAGGCCCGCAACTTCAGATCCCGGTCGAGCCCGTGGATCACCTCGGGGGCCGTGACCGGGGCGAACGTGCCGTCCGGGCGCTCCCGCAGTTCGACGATCCAGCCCTGCGGGTCGATCCGGTACCGGCTGGCCGTGCCCTGGTCGTCGGTGACGGTCAGGTCGAGGTGGGTCTTCAGCTCAAACGCCACCACCCGGGCCACGGTGCGCGGGTCCTGGGCGAGCAGCTCCACCTGCTCCGGTGGGGTGACCGACGCGGGGCCCGGCGGCAGCACCGCCTGTACCCGCTCGACGATCTGGGGGATCCGCTCGGCGAACTGCCGCACGTCGGCGGCGGACAGCGCGGCACCGACCGCGAGGTTCTTCCAGGCGGTCAGCTCGGCGAGGTCGGCGGCGGCCTGCTGCGCGGCGTTGAGCCGCTGGAGGTGACCCACCGCCCAGTCCAGTACCACCTCGTACCGGAGGCGGGTCTGCTCGGCGGCACTGGCGGTGAGCCGGAGCGGGCTGACCGGGTCGTAGTGGTTGCCGAGCTGGTCACGGATCAGCAGAGCCACGTGCTGGGGCGCCTGGCCGGGGTCGAAGGTGCCGGCGTCGATGACCCGGCCGGCCACCGGGGCGGCGGCCATGCCCGCCGGGGTCGCGCGTTGTAGCAGACCCTCCAGGCCGATCGTGGGGGCGTCTGCCGCTGGTGCGGGCCAGCCGGCCGGGTTGTTCGCCTTCCAGTCGTACCGTTCGGAGAGCGCGCGCTGGAGCTTGTGTACCTCGCCGGCGTACATCTCGTAGAACCCGTCGCCGCTCATCCAACCGGTGCCGGGGGCGTCGTCGGCCTCGAACCGCTCCGGTCCGATCGGCGCCAGGCCGGCGTCGCGGTGGAACGCGCTGTGCCAGTGCGGGACCGCGACGAAACGGGCCTGGGTGCGGATCCGGACCAGGTACGTCACCCCCTGCATCTTGAGGTGGTTCTCGAGCCGCTTGGTGTCGTCGAAGGTGGCGCTGTGGCTGGCCGGCGCGGTCCGGTTCGCGCCGGTGGAGATCTTGCCGGCGACCGTCTTGTCCTCCTGCACGCCGATGTTCGTCGTCCCGAACGGGGGCAAACCGTAGGACATCTCCGCGTCGAGGTTGGGCCGCCACCGGTTGCGCGACTGGGTGGCCGAGGTGGTGGACGCGAACTTGGCGTATCGGCCGGTGCCGGTGGTGGTGAGCCTGCTGATGATCTCCAGCGAGTGCAGCTTGACGTACATCCGCATGGCGACCCGGTTGTTGGACGCGCCGGCGACGAACAGGTGCGAGCCGAGCAGGTATCCGCCGTCGCCCAGCCCGCCGGAGAGGTGGTTGTCGACGTTGAGCCGGGACAGCAGGCCGTCGAGCGCCACGCTGCCCCGGTAGGCCGGGTCGTTGGCGTGCGAGCCGAGCACGTTGCCCATGAGGTGCCGGGCGGCCGGGTAGAGGTCGTCGACCAGGGCGCCGCTGACGTAGGCGTCGCCGGGCAGCGACGGCAGCGCGCGCAGGTCCAGTTGCGGCGACCGGGGCACGGGGGTGGCCTCGGCCAGCCCCCGGGGCACCTTGAAGTCGATCCGCCCCTCGTAGTGACGGGTCAGCACCGGCTCCACCGGCGCGAGGGAGACCCAGTCGGCGAAACCGGCGGGCGCGTGGTGCAACGCCCAGTCCGCCGCGTCGTTCAGGGCCGTCATCACGTGGTTCACCACGTAGCTCGGCTGCCAGCCGTGCATGTGCACCCGGCTGAACTTCAGGGTGAGGCCGATGAGGGCCCTGGCCAGGTAATGCCCCGTCCAGTCGTAGACGGTCCGTTCCCGGACGACCTGCGCGGCGCCCTTGACGCCGCGCCCCCCGCCCGGCGCGAACGACAGCGACCCGGCGGTGGACACCGGGACGCCGTCGATCGAGAAGCCGAACTTGGCCGGCATGAGGTTCCAGCCCAGCGCCTGCCCGATGATACGAGCGGTCGCGCCGTAGGCGTGCTCGTAGTTCTCGATGCCGTAGTCGGCAACCCAGTCGGTGTACCAGGGACTGTCTCCCAGGGTGGCCGAGATTTCCAGCTTGAACATCTGGGCCGCCACCGGGTTGCGCTGGTCGACCAGGTAGAACGACACGCCGTTGTAGCGGTGCAGCATGTCGGCGAACACGATGTTGGCGCGTTGGCCGGCGAGCGTGGACTGGAGCGTTTCGAGGCCGCCGGGCAGCGCGCCGACCACCGACTCGTCGGGCGAGACCATCAGGACGCCCCAACTGGTCCCCGCCCCCGGCCAGTTGTCGTGGCTGGCGCCGAGCAGCCCGGGCCGGCCGGCGTCCACCAGCTCCCGGACGGCGTCCAGCACGGTCGTGGTGGGGCGTGGCCCGCCGTCGGCCGGTGCCGGCCCGGTGAACAGCGTCACCTCGTCGACGCCCGCGTGGCCCAGCGTCCGGTCACCGGTACGGGTCAGGTAGGGCGGCATGGTCAGCGCGCTGAACGGGTTGACGTTCGGGTCCAGGGTGATCCCGAAGTCGGTGGTGAACTGCGCGCGGCGGCGCGGGTCGAGCACCGCGCCGCGCTGGGCCAGGTCCACGTGCCGGTCGGCGAGCGTGTGCGCCCACGTCTGGACCCGGTGCTGGATCAGGTACGTGCCGAGGTCGGGCAGACCGGCGGCGGTGCGGCTGGCGGCGCGGTCGGCCAGTTCGCCACGCCACCGGCTGAGCAGCCCCGCCACGGTGTTGCCGCTGAGCACCAACTCGCCGCGGGACCACCGGCCCATCGCGTCGAGCAGCTGCACATCGCTGATCGGCAGCTTTCCGGCCGCGTACTGCGCCAGGGCCTCCGCCTCGGGCAGGATGAACTGCATCATGCGGCCCCGCAGGTCGGCTCCGGGTGGCACGCTGACCCGGCTGACGACGAACCCGACCTGCTTGTGGATGCCGGCGCGGACGTTGATGTCGTATTCCGCCTCGAAGGCGTACCCCCGGCCGAAGGCCAGCTTGAGCATCTCCAGGCCGCCGACGCGCTTGGTCTCCGCCGACTCGCTCTCGCTGAACCGCACGCCCGCCGACTCGCCGAAGCTGAACTTCAGCGGACCGAAGTCGTGGCCGAGGCCGATGTTGGGCAGGTTGAACACCTTCGCGAACGACCGGTTGGCGACGTTGACGGTCTCGGCCAGGTACAGCTCGATCAGGCCGGTGACGTACTGGTCCGGGGTGGCTCCGACGAACCGCGCCCCCCGGATACGGGGCACCTTGACCGAGAGCGCCGCTCTGGTGTTCGCCACGAAGCCCGGCTCGACCAGGGTGGTCGCGCCGTACTGGCCGAGCACGGCCTCCTTGAACCGCGACTGGAAGGTGATGTGGTTGGTCAGACTGGCCACCGGCCCGGTCATCGGCTGGCCGGCCTGGGTCAGCTCCCGCGGCAACTGGTCCTGCGCCGCGGCGTGCAGGCCGTGCGCGTCGACGAAGTACACGATGCCCTGGTTGAGCACCGACGGTTCGGTGTCGCCGGGGGCCACCTCGCTGAAGGTGGCCGGGTCGGTGTTGAACTTCAGCAGCGCGGCGTGCACGTTGGCGCGGATCAGCTCCGGCGAGACGATCGGGGTGGCCCGGTCGCTGATTTGGACCACGAAGCCCAGGTCGTACGGCAGGTTGACGAACATCACCCGGCTGCTGGTCTCCTTCAGCTCCGGCCGGTTGACCACCCGGGTCACCCGCTCGGCGGCGCCGACGTTGCGGCTCACCGACCCGCCGAGGAGTCCGACGGACCGGAGCTCCTTGACGCTCGGCGGCATCGCGGTGTTCGCCCCGGCCTCCGCCAACCAGCCCTGGTTGCCGCTCGCGCCCTGGCCGGCGATGCCGAGCGACATCCCGAGGGTGACCGTGCTCACCTCGTCGCTGAGCCGTTCGAAGTGCACCGAGTTGCCATCCGCGTCGACGTCCGCGGAGATCCGGGGGATCGCGTAGACGGTCACATCGGCGGTACGCATCACCCCGTTGCGCCAACTGTGCAGGGTGAGCGGCATTCCCGCTTTCGGGGCGGGCGCGTCCGGGTCGTCGACGAGCGTGGCGCCGTCCTGGCCGAGCGGGTCGAAGTGCGACTCCAGGCCGTCGCCGCTCACCATCTTGATGAGCAGGTCCAGATTGTCGATCGCGGCGTCGGTGTCGCGGTGGACGACCTCGTCGTAGGCGTCCCGCACCCCGTCGACCATCCGACCCAGCAGCGGCCGTTCCTCGAGGGGCGTACCGGGATCCGGGGTCGCCGGCCGGCTCTGCTTCCCGTGCGCCCACGGCCGGTCCGGGTCCGCCGGGAGGAAACCCTCGTCGGCCAGCACCCGCATGAGACCGGCCCGGAGCTGCCGCACCGCCGGCTTGTCGATCCTCGGCAGGGACTGACCCAGCAGGCCCCGCCCCTGAAGGACGTGCCGGGGCAGCACGTTACCGCCGGTGTCCTCCGGGTGCACACCGGTGTTGCGCAGCCGCTGCCGCCACTGGTCGTGCGGCACCGACCGGGGTCCTCCGCCTGCCGGCACCACCGCCAGGTCACCGTCCGCAAGACCGGGCATGGGATCGGGGGCGAAGGCGTCCGCGTCGACGCTGAACCCGTAGTCGAAAGCGTCCGGCTCGGACATCCGGAGCACCGCCGACCCGCTCACCACCGGCGTCGGATGCGGCCACTCACGCGGCCGGCGGGAGGTGATTACCTCGGCGTGCCACTCGAACGGCACCTCATGGCCGACCGTCTGACCGGTGTACCGGCCGACCACGACGTTCAGCGACGCCACCGTGACGCCACCACCGTCGTTGCTGGTCCAGCTCATTCCCCCACGGGCGGATAGACCGAGCTTGGCGTTCTCCTTGTACACCTGTGGATCGTCGAGACGCCTGGCCAAGGGCAGGTCTACCGCGCCACCGAGGGACAGCCCGGCGGACTGCTGGAGGGTGAACTCGCCGCCCTGCCCCACGATGCCGGTACGCACCTGCTCGATGTGGGCCTTGTCGCTGCTGGCGCCCACCCGCGTGGAGCCGCCGCCGAGGCCCACCTGCACGGAGCCGCCGAGACGACGGCCGTAGACCCGGATGCTGGCAGCCGCGTGCCCGTCGTCGTGCAACGTGAACGCGTAGCCCCGGGTCAGCGCGCCGGCGTCGCCGTCCGTCTCCGGCGTCCGCCGGTTGTTCACCGCCTCGTCGAAGTGGGTCTCCAGGTTCCACAGCTTGCGCTGCAACTCGTTGCGCATCGGACTTTCGATGGACATGTCGAAGCCGTCGGCGCGCAGCCGGTCGATGACGAGGTCGTACAGCTCGTTCAGGCCGGTGATGTTGCTGGCGGAGAAGAGCTCCGGGACCCGCGTCAGGTTGTCCCGCATGTGCTCGGGCAGGTCGGCGACCACCTGCTCGCCGGCGTTCTCCAGCAGGTGATCGGGGATCGCCACCACCAGCCGGGCCGGTTCCTGCCCGTCCGGCGGCTCCGGCACCTCCACCGCCTGCCACGGCTGTTCGTCGCCGCGCGCCTCGATCAACCACCCCGGCTTGTACGAGTAGAACGTCGAATCCGCGCGGGTGTCGAACACCCGACCCTTCTCCGCGTCGATCAGGTAGGCGGACTTCTGGTCCACCTTGTTGAGGGTGGCGTTGAAGCGGGGCCCCCAGTGGGTCGTCGGGCCGAGCGGCACGTCGACGTTGAAGTCACCCCGCAACCGCACCGCCCGCGTCGGGGTCCCGTCCGACTGGCTGTGCGCACCGGTCTGGAAAACACCCTGGGTGAACTGGTTGGCGTGGAAACGGCCGTTCTCACTCGTCAGGCCCTCGGTGTCGTCCAGCGACGGCCCGGACGCCTCCGTGTCGAACGAACCCGCCGGGTTCGACACCAACTGCGGGTCCTCCGGCCGCAGGCGGGCCCGCACCTCCATGCCACCCAGCGTGAACACGTACCCGTCTTCGGAGACCACCTGCGGGTAGTTGTTGAGCAGCCGCTCATGCAACTGTTCCCATTCGTTGTCCCCCACGGTGACGCCCCGCCGGGTCGCCTCCGCGCGCAGCCCCTGCTCGATGCGGTCCAGGTCCGGCAACGCCGCCTTGGGATCGCCCAGTGCGAGCGCCCGCCGGTCCGGGTTGGCCGGCCGCGCCGGGGCCTGCGCAGACGACCCGTCGGGATCGGGTGCGGCCGGTCCGGCGCTGGCCTCGTTGCCGAAGACCCGCACATCCCGGTCGGCCTCAGGAACACCGGACAGCAGCCGGGTGGCCGCGTCGGCCACCTCGCGCGGGATGGGACCACCCCGGGACTGGACAACCACGGCCACCCCGGTCGCGGGGGCCGCCAGGGCATCGGGGGACAGCGTGTCCGGGCTGGTGCCGTTCTGCGCGAACAGGACGACCCCCCGGTGCTCCCGGACCCTCCAACCCCGGTACACCTCGAACCCACCGGCGGCAGCCGGTCGCAGGCCCAGCGGCCCCGGCTGCCGAGGCGGTGCCGGACGCAGCGGCACCCGCCAGGCGTGCGCGGCGGCCGGGAAGGTCTCCTGCCCCCGGGCGTCGATCGGGATCAGCTCGTCGGCGCCGGCGGGCTGCCGGCCCACCACGGAGACCGGCAGGACCAGCTCCAGCAGGCCGCTGAACCGCTCCCGCAACCGGTCCGCCACCTGCGCGGCGCCCACGGCACCGGGCGGCGTGCCCGGGGTGCCGGCGGCCGGGGGCGCCACGAACACCTGGAGCGAACCGGCGCCCGGGGGAAGTGCCTGGCTCACGGCCTCCACGACGGCGACCGGGTCGCTGACCGACCCGTCCAACACCAGCCGGGGCCGGTCCGGGGTGGTCAGGTCAGACCAGTGCAGTGTCGTGGCACCGGCCGGCGGCCGTGGACCGGTGTGGGCGAGCACCCCACCCGGGACGTGGCTCAGCTGGACCCCGGCCGGCAGGCCGGACACCTCCGACGGGACGAGAGTACGTCGGTCCAGCCCCATCCCGGAGGTGATGAGGTGCGTCGGTGGCGCGGCCGGCATGCCCCCGAAGATCCGACCGACCCGGTCGCGTACCCGCTCGGGCAGCGGAGCCGCCCTCCAGCCCAGGAACACCGCCGGCTCGGCCAGCCAGCCACCGGTGCCCGGCAGCAATCGCCGCGCCCGGTCAAGTTCGGTCTCCGGCCCGATCCACAGGTGGCTGCCGCCGTCCCAGACCACCCAACCGTCACCGAGCCCGTACACGCCGGGCGACCGCTCGGTCAGCCCGTACGGGGCGGGCCGGAGCGGTGCGCCGGCGACCTCGGGCAGGAACAGATACCGCTCGGGCCGCCCACTGAAGAACGTCACCTCGCCGTTGGCGTCCAACGGGACGACCCGCGGACTGGGCGTCGGCCGGTCCCGCAGCGCCGACCGCGGCACCGACAACATGGCCTGCGGCCCCAGCCCCTGCGCGGTGACCTCCAGCGCCCGGGCCACGCTGACCGGCTGGTCCTGCGGCCAGTGCAGGACAGCCATGGTGGCATCCTGCGCCCGCAACCCCGCCAGCGCGGCACCGAGACGGTCCGGGTCGAGCACCGAGGAGTGCAACAGAATGGCCGGACCGGGACCGGTCGGGGCCAACACCCGCGAGCTGATCGGGCCGGGCGCGGTGTCCCTGTCGTGCAGCAGCACACCGCCCACCGCGCGCTGGAGCCGCAGGTTGTCCGGCAGCCCCTCGGCCATCACGACCAGCGGCGCGTCCGCGGACGCACTGGCCGACTGGACGACCTGTTGTTGACCGTCGTCGGCGGCCGGGGCCGGCGGTTGCGGGGTCGGCGCGAGCTGCTGCGGGGGTACGGCCGGCGGCTCGACCGCCGCAGGGGTTTCCGGCACCAACGCGTCGAAGTGGACGCCTGGCCGCTCCGGGTCGGCCGCCACGCGGGCCAGACTGACCGGATCGCCCCCGGCCGGGCCGTACCCGCCCGCCGGCCGCACCCCGTCCGGGGCGACCTGGGAAATCTGCATCCCGGCACCGGTCGCGTGCGCCAGCAACGGTGCCAGGAACTGGCCGGCCGGGGTGGCCGACAGGTTCGCCCAGTCAGTCACGGCCGCCTTCACCGCGGCCAGTTCCCCGGGGTCGAGCTGGCGACCGGGGTCGGTCAACAGCTCGAACAGGTGACGGCCGGCGTCCGCCGGATTCGCCCGCATCTCGTCGAGACGTGCCCGAGCGGTGTCCGGGTCCAGGAGACCGGCATCCACGAGTTCATCGACGCGCCGCAGCGCCTGGTCGGGGCTCAGCGCCGCCACGTCCCGCTCGTACTGCGGCCGGAAGGCGAGCCGCTGCGCGGTCACGTCCGCCGGCAACCGCCCCGCGTTCTCCGCCAGATAGTCCGACACGTGGTTTCGCAACAGCTCGGTGACCCGACCAAGCTCGGACCCCTGCGGCACACCGGTACGAACCGATTCGGCGACAGCGGCCCGCACCCCGGCCGGATCGGAGAGGAACTCCCGCAGGTCCGCCGGCAGCCGCGCGTCCAGCGCGGTGCGGACCAGGGCCGGTTCGGAGGCGACGAACGAGGACAACAGGTCGAGGCCGTCGCGGGGCACGCCGAGCGGGACCAGAGCCGGCCGGGGTGCGACCGTGGGAGCGACGTACGAAGCGTCCATCTCGCGGATCTGCGGCTCCCAGTCCGTGGGTAGCGCCGGTGTTTTCATGTCCAGCGCGTTCAGATCCGGGTCCGCGTCTTGGAATCCCTGATCAACGAACGCGGGGCCGGTGCCAGGCGCATCGTCCATCTCCGCCGGGTCGGACGGCTGCCAGGGGAAGCCGGACGGTTCGGGGGAGGTGGCGTCTGCCTGCATCGCCTGGGACGGGCCGCGTGGCGTGGTGGTGGAGGCGAGCAGGATGGCGCTGGGGTCGATGCTGGTCGTGGTGGTCGGCTGCGGGTGTGCGGTGGTGCGGTCGGGAAGAAGGTCGGCGATCGTGGTGGGTCGCCCGGTGCTGTCGAACGCGGCGAGTCGGGTGCTCGATGCGAACAGGTGCCGGAACCACGCGTCGCGTGCCGGATCGGTCGGTTCGGGTCGGTCCTCGGCGCCGGGCACCAGGCCGTCGCGCACCTTGATCGTCGGTGGTCCAGGTGGTTGTGGCTCGCTGTGGAGGGCGAACACGTGTTGTGGTTCGTTGGGCGGTGCGGCCCTGACCACGACCATCGATCCCGGTGCCGCTCGCAGCGCGGCGAGTACGTCCTCCGATCTGACTCCGCCGGGGTGGGCGACGCTCTCGTCTGTCGCGCCGAGGATGTCCAGGAGTTGCGGCCAGCTCCGCGTGGGTGCGGGTCGGCCGTCGGGTCCGATGATTCGGTCGTCGAGTACCGCCCGTTTGCCCGGCCGTCCGTACGCGGTGGTGTAGGCGTCGAGGGTGGCCTGCACGCACCACCACCACGGGTCGTGGCTGTTGTCGGGGCCCACCGGTGTCTGCTCGACCCAGTCGGCGACCCGCCGCGCGGACTCGGCCGCCGCGACGGGCTGCCCCGTTGCCGCGACCGCCGGCTCCGGTGCCGTGCTGGCCGGCTCGCGGCGTCCGCCCGGGTCACCACCGACCGACTCGTCCAGCGAGGACACATTGCTGAACGAATCCCTGCCGCCGACATCGCGCCCGACCGGGTCGCCACTGACCGAATCCCCGTCGATGACGTCGCGTTTGACCGGGTCGCGGCTGATCGGCTCGTCCAGCGAGGAGAGGTCGCTGACCGTCATGGTCTCGTCGCGGTCGGTCCGACCGTCCTGCGAGGAGAGATCGCTGACCGTCATGGTTTCGTCGCGGTCGGTCCGACCGTCCTGCGAGGAGAGGTCACTGACCGTCGTGGTGTCGGTGAAGCTGCTGTCGCGGCTGAAGATGCCGTCGCTGGGGACGGAGAGTTCACTGACCGACGTCTGGTCGCTGGCGTCGTGGTGACTCGGCGTGCCGTCGGTGCGGGGGGCCGCGCCACCCGGCACCGTACTGCGGACGCCGGCCGCATCCGGCGTGCCCGAAGTGCCCGGCGCACCCGGCGTGCCGGGCGTGGCCGGCACTCCCGACGTGCCGGGCGTGGCCGGCACTCCCGACGTGCTGGACGTGGCCGGCGCGCTGGGCATACCCGCCGTGCCGGGGGTGTCGGTGGCCTGGGCGAGTACCTGGTGGTATCCGTCGACCCAGTCCTGTCGGAAGGATCCGGCGAGGGGGTCGTGGTTGCCCGGCTCGACGCCGTACTTCTCGGCCAGGGCGGTGAACTGGGATTCCGCCAGGCTGGTCGCTGCTGCGGTGTGCTGCTCCGGGGTCACCGGCACCGTCGGCACGTCGGTGCGCCGGTTTGCCGGTTTGTCCGTGCCGGCTGGGGTGGCGTCCGGTGCGGTGGTGTCGGGGATGACCGCCGCCGTGAAGCGGGCGGGCAGGTCGGTGACCACCTGCCGGACCACGTCCGCCACGGCGTTGACCTGCGCGACGCCCGGACCGGCCACCCCAGCCGACGGCACGGTGGACGGCATGGTGAGTGGTGTGGTGGGTAGCGGATTGGTGCCGAGGATCGCGTCCAGGCTCCGGTCCACGTGGGCCCGCACCGCCGCGCGCACGGCGTCCGACGGCACCGCCGCCGCCCCGGCGGCCCCCGGCACGCCCGCGCCACCCGGCACGCCCGGGGCCCCCGGCGTACCGACGACCGCCGGCAGGGCAGCACCGCCCGGCACGCCACCCGCCCCCGGCACACCAGCGGTTCCCGGCACCTGAACGGCCCCGGGCAGGACCAGTCCGCCCGGCAGGGTGGCGGGCGTCGATGTGCCGGTGGCGAGGTACTGGTCGATGTGGTGCTGGGTGGCCAGATGCACGGCCGAGCGCAACGCCTGCCGGTCGAACTCCGCCGGCAGCGCGGCGACGACCTGCTCCGGCCGTACCGCCGCCGGGATCTGCCCGCCGGTGGTGACCGACTGTGCGAGGGCTTCGGTGATACGGGCGACGGCCTGGTCCCGGACACCGAGCAGGTACTGCTCGGTGAGCGCGGTGGCGGGCAGACCGATCCGGGACAGGAAAGCGGGAACGGCCGGGTCGTTCTGCCGGGCGTCGGCCCACTCGGTGAAGACCTGCTCGACGGGCACGGGAAGCCCAGCCAGGAACTGCCGCGCCTGCCCGGTCCCGGCCAGCAGCCCACCGTAGTGGTCCACCAGCTCCCGCTGGAACCGCTGCCACTGCTCCACCACCGGCGCGCCAGCGGTGGTGACCCACTCCGGCACCGGCACCGCCGGCACCGCCGGCACCGCCGGCACCGCCGGCGCGGCCGGCGCGGGCAGGTTCGGCACGGACCACGACGGCACCGGCAGGTCCGGCACCGACCACGACGGCACGGACAGGTCCGGCGGCGACCACGCCGGTACGGGCGGCACCGGTTCAGGCGCCACTGGTGCCGGTGCCGACAGCGACGGTGCCGGCACCAGCGGGACGGGCACCGGCGCCGGCCCGCCGGAGCCCGCACCCGCCGGATCGCCGACCTCCGGCTGATACGCGGACGGGTCCGGGGTGACCGGGATGGGCGGCGGCACCGGCGCGACCGGCCTACCGTCCGCGGTGAAGCCGGTGCCACCGGGCATGTTCCACCGGGGCCGGGTCGGGTTGAACCCCAAACCGACCGCCACGCGACGCGCAGCGGCCCCGGCTGCGGTCCCGGCCAGCTCATTTGCCGCCGACAACCCCCCGGACGCCGCGGCCAGAGCAAGACCACCGGGGTCGTAGGTCCCGTCGACCATGTAGCTGACGACGATCTCGCCGCCCACCTCCAGGCCGACCTCCGACACCGGCACCATCCACAGACGAGTCAACAGGTCACGCGTGGCATCCGACACCCCGAGGTACGCCAGACCACCACCCACCGCACCGGCGAACCGGCCCATCGCCGGCCCGGCCGCCGTGGTGACACCCGCCACCGCCAACCCGTACAACGCCTGCTTACCGACCTGCGCCCAGTCGATCCCCGGCATCAGACCATCAGCCAGCATGCTGATCTGCGCCAACAACGACGACCCCGGCATGAACAACATCTGGATCGCCGTGCTGCTCGCCGCCGCCCGCACCATCGACGACCGCAGGATCGTCTGGATGATCGTCCGAACCTTCACGATGTGCGCCGCCGCCTCCACCGGCAGGAAGAACGCCATCGCGAACGCGACCGCCAACTCGGTCATCATGAAGATGAACATGACCAGCGCCTGACGATCCGTCAGCTCCATCTGGTTGAGGAAGCCCCGCATCGCCTGGGCCAGGTTGACCTTCAGATCGGCGACCTGGTCCAGCATCTCCACGAACGGAGCGGTCTGCGCCACGAACCGGTCGTAGACCTCACCCTCCCCCGCCGCCCGAACCGCCTTGATCGCCTGGATCAGATCCGGAACCAACAGGGTCCGCGCCCGATCCGCCAGCACCTTCAACCAGTTCAGGTCGTACGCCAACATCGGCAGATTCGACCGGTGCAACCGCATCCCGGTGAAATTTTCCAGGGCCTGCTTCGCCGACTCATTGAGCCCAACGGAAGGAACGGCGACCTCACCCATCGCGCAACGCCTCCGTTCCCTGCCCCTGGTCGCTCAGTGCGAATCACTCAGCGGTGCAGACCACCGCCCCCGCCCTCGGCCATCTCGTCTCCGCGGATCAACCCCGCGCGCCACCGCTCATGTCCGGGACCATTTCGTTGATGGTGGCCTCGGTGTTCTCCCCGACACGGAAAACGTTGTGCAACTTCTCGCCCTGGAATCCGGCCGCCTGAGCCAGCTTGGCGTACGCCATGAGCACGATGCCCGCGAGCACTTGCTGCACGGCCGCGACGGCCTGCAGGCTCAGTTCGTCGTCCGCGGGGACGCCGGCCGCCCACCGGCACTCGGCGATCTGGCGCACCGGGTCCACCGTGCTGATCAGGTGGTCCTTGAACTGGAGCACCGCCGGCACATTCTGGAGCAGAATATCCCCGTGGTGCTCGATCCGTTGCCCGCTCATGACGCCGCCGGCCCGGTCCGCCGGTCGGCACCGCCGGAAACCATGCTGGCGATGCCCTCGACAAGTTCCTCGATGCTCCCGGCCGACTGCGCGGCGTCGTCGAGGCCGGTGAGGTGACGCGTCAGCTCGGCGGTGCCGGCCATCGTCTTGCGCTGGGCCTTCTCGCGGGCGGTACGTGCCGTCGTCACGATCAGGTCGGCCAGCTCGGCTGGCGCGAGTCGCCGGTAGGCGTCCCCGTTGAAAGTGATCCGGGTCAGCTCGCCGTGGCCACCCACGGTCACCGACAGCAGCTTCTTCTTGTCCTCCACGGTGGTCTGCGCCCGGGCCACGCGCCGGCGTACCCGGTCGGCCGCCTCGTCGACGTCCTTCAGGGCCGCCCGCATCTCGGCCAACAGTTCCTCGTCGCCCAACATGCTCATCCGACTACCTCCTCTTCTATCCCACGGCTGACCTGCGGCCTGGGTTCACTTCGGTGCAACAGTGTTTAACGGCCCCGGTACCGGCGGCGTTCATCCTGGCTGCCGGGGCGCTCGTCGACCGGCAGGCCGAACTCGTCGTCCTCGACCCGGGTGTCCCGACCGCGCCGGCCGATCACCGCGGGCGCACAGTCGGGGTCGGTGCCCCAGACCTTCTCGTCCTCCTTCAACCAGGTGCTGCGCTGGCGATCACGGTCCTGCCCTTGATGTGGTGCGCCACCCATGCCCGGCATCATCGGAGGCATGAACGGCATCCCACCGCCCGGCATCCCACCGCCCGGCATACCGCCCCCGCCGGGCTGCGGGAGACCAGCACCGGCACCCGGGCCTGTATTCAGGTTGGTCCCGACCGGGCCTCCGACGGGCACCCCCAGCTTGTCCGGGTTCAGCGCCCCGGGCGAGCCGGATACGCCCGGCACCGCCGACAGACCCCCGGTGCCGACCTGCACCCCGGGAACGTGCGGGAAGCTGGCCGAGCCGGGTCTCGTGACGTCGCCGAGTGCCGGAGGGGCGGTGCTCCCGGTCATACCCGGCTTCGGCGACACGTCCTTACCGTCGACCGTGGTCGGGAACGCACTCCGGTCAATCGGTGCCGACGGCCCGGTGTCGGGCCACGGCAACCTGCCCGCGTCCAGGCCCGGCACGGACCCACCCCCGCCGGAACTCCCCGACGGGTTGGGCGGCAGCCCGAGTTTCGCCCGCTCTTCCGGCGACAGCGGGACATCGTCCAGCAGGCCGCCGCGTTGCAGCGCGTCGAGCTGATCCGGATTGAGCTGACCGAGATTCGTCGCACCGCCCGGCGACAGACCGTTCTTCCGCAGGTGGTCAGCCTGCTCAGCGGTCAGCGGCACGTCGTCCAGCAGCCCCGCCCCGTCCAGCCGCTGCAACTGGGACGGCGTCAGGTCACCCAACGACTGCGGCCCGTTCAGGCCGAGCTTCGCCCGCTGGTCGTTGGTGAGGGGGGTCTCGTCCAGCAGCCCGCCGCGATCCAACGCGTCGAGCTGATCCGGGCTGAGCTGACCGAGATTCGTCGCACCGCCCGGCGACAGACCGTTCTTCCGCAGGTAGTCAGCCTGCTCAGCCGTCAGCGGCACATCGTCCAGCAGCCCGGCCTTGTCCAGTTGCTCCAACTGGGACGGCGTCAGGTCACCCAACGACTGCGGCCCGGACGGCTTGCGGTTGATCCCGAGATTGCTGGTCGGCAGGGAACTGCCCGCGCCACCACCGGTGAACGGATTCTCCAGGCCACCGCCGGCAGACGGGGTGACCGGTTTGGGGGCCGGAATGGGGGGAAGGCCGCTCGCGCCACCGCCGCCAACCACAGCATCCAAGCCGCCATTGGCGAACGGATTACCCGCGCCACCGCCCTCGGACGGCATGCCCGACTTGACCTTCAGGTCGGTGGGAAGGCCGCCGCCGGCGCCACCACCGAACGGATTCTCCGCGCCGCCACCAAAGGAACCATCCAAGCCATTGGCGAACGGATTACCCGCACCACCGCCGGCGCCCGAGTTGGGCATCATGCTGGCGGGAAGGTCGCCGCCGGCGCCACCACCGAAGGAACCACCCAAGCCATTGGCGAACGGATTACCCGCGCCACCACCCTCGGACGGCATGCCCGACTTGACCTTCAGGTCGGTGGGAAGGCCGCCGCCGGCGCCACCACCGAACGGATTCTCCGCGCCACCGCCAAAGGCACCACCCAAGCCATTGGCGAACGGATTACCCGCACCACCACCGGCGCCCGAGTTGGGCATCATGCTGGCGGGCATGAAAGCACCGCCACCGGTGCCGTTGGCGAACGGGTTACCCACGCCGCCGCCGTTGGGGAACGGGTTGCCGAAGTTGGCTCCCACGTTCGCGAACGGGTTACCCACGTTCGCGAACGGATTGCCCATGTTCGCGAAGGGGTTACCCACGTTCGCGAACGGATTGCCCATGTTCGCGAAGGGGTTACCCATGTTCGCGAACGGGTTGCCCCAGTTGGCGAAGGGGTTACCCATGTTCCCGAACGGGTTGTTGGCGAAGCCGCCGTTGGGCATCCCCACGTCGTTGGGCATCGGGTTCGGTGGCACCGGCTTCGGGTCGGTGATGCTCATCGGGTTGCGCGCCTCGGCGAACACCGACACCAACTTCTTCGCCGCGAGTATCGCCGGCTCGAAGGTCTTGAGGGCGTTGTCGGCCCACATCTGGCGCAGATGCCGGTCCAGCTTGTTCCACTCGGGGATGCTGAACGCGTCGAACGGGTGGTACTTCACCCACGCGGGCGGCGTCCACGTGACGATACCCGCGTCCGAGCCACCGTACTTGGTGCCACGGTATTCCGATCCCGCTTCGTCCCCGGTCTCGGCGTACTGCTGACCCAGGTCCCAGGCGTTCGACTGGCCGTCGTGCAGGTCGCCGTACTCGAGCGTGCTCTCGTTGAACATCTGGGCGATGACCCGGTACGGGTGCTGCCAGATGCCGGCCGGGTGGATCGAGGACCACTTCTCGAAGGTGTCGGCCACCGCCGTGATGAAGTCCCTCATGGCCTGCTCGACCTGGGCCAGCGAGGTGTCCCACTGCTTGGCCTGGGGCATGATGTCCGCGAGGTACTTGTTCGCCTCCTGCACCCGGTGCCGCCAGGCTGATTCGGCGGAGCCCTTGAAGTCGGGGCTCTTGGCGTTCACCGACTTGACCTGATCGGTCAGCTCGCTCGAGATCCCCAGCGCGTGGGTGGTCAGGTTGGCCAGGATCTCGCGGACCGACCCGATCGAGTCCGGGTCGAACGCCTTGTTCGGCCCGGCCACCTTGGGCAGGTCGGCGATCATCCGCTCCCACGCGTTGCCGAGCGAGACGACCGGGTTGCCGTCGGGGTTGGTCGAGTTCCCCGGGTCGGTGGTGTTGCGCTCCTGCTTCTGGGTGTCGTCCCGGCTGGTCACGCCCACCCACACCGTCACCCGGGTGATGTGCTTGTACACCCCTTTCTGCTTCCACCGGTAGAAGGTGACCGCGTCCTTGTTGTACTCCGGCATCCACCCGCCCTGCACGTTTGACTTGAGGGTGCTCGTCTGGGTGATCAGCCAGTAACCGGGGCCCTTGATGGTCCGCGGTCGGAAGTTGTCGTTGATGGAAGCCTTTTCCCCGCCCTCTCCACCGCCGAGCACCAGCCCCAGAATGCTCGCCAGGGCATCCTCGAACGTCGCGGTGTTCGCCATGACTAACCCCCGGCTTTGGGCATGAAGTACTCGAACTGCTCGGCGCTCAGCGTGCTCGTCTGCTCGACGGCGTCGGAGTCGGCCAGCAGGAACTTGATGCCGTGCTCCAGGTTGTTGAGCTCGGTTCGCGCGCCCTTGAGCCGGTTGGCCAGGCCGGCCCGGACGACTTCGATCGCCCCCGTCAGATCCTCCGCCTCGGTGAAGCCCTTCGGGCCGAGGCGCAGCTTGAACTGCTTCGTGATGTCGACGGTGGAATCCGGCAGGGAGCCGTACGGGTAGTTCTTGCCGTACATCAGGTCGATCTCGTCGACCTGCTTGGTGTAGGTGCCGTGCAGCTTCCGCAGGTAGCTCTCGTTGATGACGATGTTCTTCATCGTGTCTTTCCTCTCTCGATGGAGACGGGTCAGCGGGACTCGGCTGTCCGCACCCGACGAAAACCGAGGTCGGGGTGAGTCCGTGGACGGCGGCGGGTCAGACGCACCGGTCCACCCGACGGTGCGGTGGACCGGTACGTCTGACCCGGTATCGGCTCGGCAGGATTGCCGTCCCGGCCTCGTGCGGCGTCAGGTTCGGCGGGGTGCTAGCTGAAGATGGCCGCGCCCCGGTTGTCGCCGTGCTGGTAGTTCATGTTGATCTCCTGAAGGCGCGCCTGCCCCACGGACAGGGCCACCCTCATCTCCTGCTGGCCCTGGTTCCACAGCGCCTGGGCGGCCTTGTAGGCCTCCGGCGCCTGACCGTTGTTGGCCTCGGTGAACCTACCCACCGAGACCTGGAGGGTCGCCAGCGACTGGTCAAGCTGGCGGGTCTCCCTGGCCATTTCGTCGGCGACGTTCTGAACCGCGCCGGGGTTGATGCTGTAGTTGGCCATTCTCGGCCTCCTTGTCGTTCGTCGGTCCGGGTTTCGTCGGCCCGGTTTCTACAGGTGAGGGCTCGGCGGTCAGCCGCGGGCCCAGCCACCGGACAGCAGGGCGCTGTCGTCTTCGGTCGTGGTGGTCAGCTGCGCGTACTGCTGCATGTTGTCGTTGAGCATGTCCAGGCCCTGCTGGACCTTCATGAACCCGTTCAGCCACTGCTGGACGGCCTGCTGGAACCGCGGCGCGGCCGCGTCGCTCTGCCACTGGGCGGACAGGTTGTTGCTGGCGGCCGTGACGTTGTTGTGGCTGTCCTTGGCCTCGGCCTGCGCATGGCCGAACGCCATGACCATGTTCTTGATGGTCGCCTCATCGGCGACAATTCCCTGCCTGTTGATTGGCATGACTCTCCTTGTCTTCTATCGGTCGTGTTGTTGCGATAGGTGGGACGTGTGCTCGTATCCGCCTCGTCCGCCCGGAGGGGCGGGCCGCTCGGCGGGACGTTCGGGTACCCCGCGGCCTCACCTCCCTTCCGGCCGGACCAACGCCGGCCCGGGAGGCAACATCGCGACCAGCGCGGTGGGCATGACCACCGCCTGGTTGAGGGAGTAGCCCAGGGTGGTGACGTCGCCGCCCATGATCGGGTAGGCGACCCCCCGCTCGTTGACCAGCAGGCCCTGCTGCCGCCACCGGTCGGTGTCGGCGTCAGCCGGGGGCATCAGCAGCGCTCCCCCGCCCGACGGCACCCGTACCGTCAAGGCGGTCTTCCCGCCGCTGCCGCCGGTCGGCATGCCGGTCCCACTGGCCACGACGACCGTCGGCTTCTCGCCGACCTGGCCCGCGTACTCCACGCAGACCACGGCGTCCTCGGGCATGGACGGTGGTGCCGGAGGGGTGGCCGGCAGCGTGGTCAGCGGGCGCACCGGGCTGCGCTGGCCGGCGACGGCCAGATCGGCCGCGCTGATGGCGGTCTCCGTGGCCGCGCCCGGCGTGGCCCGCCGCAACCGGTACTCGGTCTCGGTCAGCGGGGCCAGCCCGTCGGCGGTCATCAGGTAGTGACCGACCGTGCCGTTGCCCATGTCCACGGCGAACATCTGGCCGATCGACGTCGGCCGGCCGGCCACCTTCGGGCCTGCGCTGCCGGCCCGAGCCACCTTCGGCGGGCCGACCGTGCCGCCCAGCGGGATCGACTCCAGCCAGGCGGTCGCCACCGGTACCGGAGCGAGCAGCCCCAGCCCCAGCACGTCGGCCATCCACGGCTGGGGAAGGAGCAGCCGCCGCCCGCCCCACAGCAGGTAGGTCTTGCCGCCCGCGGTGACCGGCAGCGCCTGCCCCTCGCCGAGCGGATCGGGGGCCGCCGGCACGTCGACGTCGAGCACGACCCGGCCGGTGTCCCGGCTACAGGCCCGCCACACGCCCTGGTTGACCCGGTTGGCCGCGGGGAGCACCTGCGGCCCGGCCGGGATGCCCACCGCGGGGCCCTGCGGCACCTTGGCGAGTTTGGCCGAGGACACGGTGACCGGGGTGAGTCGACCGCCGGCCAGCAGCGTGGCCGTCGCCACGTCGTTGACCATGCGCAGCTGGCCGTCGACCAGCACGTACCGCGCCCCGGTCGAGGCGTCCACCACCAACATCCGTGGCTGCTGCCAACTGGTCGAGCCCGATCCCGGCAACAGCGCCCAGATCGCGACCCCGGCCAGCAGCAGGATCCCGAACACGAGACCGGCGAGTGTGCCGGTGCGGTCCCGGCGGGTCGGGGACTCGGCGGTCTCCGGCTCGGCCCGCACCAGCGCGCCGGTCACCCGGGTCATCATGTACCGCTGGGCGTCCACCTGGTCACGACGCGACGACATGTCAGCCCACCCGCGCCCGGATCACGTCGATCAGGCCGGTGATGACCACGACGGTCGGCCCGAGGGCGGCCACCATCGCGGTGTGCGCCAGGTCGCCCATCCGACCCCAGATCGGGTTGAACCGCCGGCCGACCGGGATCCGCGCGGCCACGCCGCACGCCACCGCCAGGAGCAGGCAGCAGCCGATGGCCAGTTGGGCGGCGAGTGGACTCCGGTCCGTGGGCGCGGTCAGGCACCAGGTCGCCACGGCGACCAACGCCGGACCGGCCAGCGCCACCCGGTGCCAGATGCTCGTCATCGGTCGGGTGACCAGGATCTGGGCGACGGCGGCCAGCCAGGCGGCCAGCGGTGCGGCCCAGCCGGGCGCCGCCGCCAGCCACACCATCGCAGTCCCGGAGACCAGTCCGAGCGCCGCGTACAGGGCGGTCATGAACTGGTCGGCGGCGGCGGCCCGGGTGAGCACCCCGGCGGCCGGTTCCGGGTCGATGTCCTTCTGGAGGTCCGCCGGCTCGACGGGCATCTCCGGCAGGGCGAACCCGGCGAGTTTGAAGGCGGCCCACGGTACCGCCGGACGCAGCGCCGTGGTGACGACCACCGTGATCGCGGCGATCGTGGTCCAGTCCAGCGTGGCCCTGGTGTGCAGGGCGACCGCGGCGACGACCAGCAGCCATGCCGCCAGCAGGCCGACGGTGACCTGCCGCCAGCCGGTGCGTGGGAAGACGAACGCGGCCACCAGCAAGGCGGCGACGGTGCCGGCGGTGGCACCCAGGAAGATCAACCGGGGTACGGGGGCACCGGCGACCGCCTCCAGCACGGCGACCACCGTACCGACCACGCTGGCGGCCCCCAGGATGCCGGCCGTGGCCCGGTCCGCCAGCTTGCGTACCACCGCGAAGCCCGCGACGAAGCACATCGCCGCCATCGCCGCGAGCAGCGCCGGGTTCCGGGACGCGGCCGGCCACATCCGCGCGGCGGCCAGCCAGGCGGTCAGCCAGGCGCCCAACAGCAGCAGGGCGGTGACCCGCGTGGTCTGCGGACGCCACAGCCCGGACCGCTTGCGGATGCCGGCCGAGACGCCGTCGACCAGGTCGTCGTAGGCCAGCGGCGGAATCTGGTCGGTACGCGGGCGTACGTGCACGACCTCGCCGTCGAGCAGATCGAGGTCACCGACGGTGCGCGACTCGTCGAAGGCCGGTCCGCCCAGCCGCTGCACGATCCAGCCACTGTGCTCCAGCCCACGATCGGCGAGGTCCGGTCCCAGCGCGCTCAACAGGGCCGGCATCATGTCAGCCAACGGGATGTGGGTGGGCAGACTCACGTCGACCTGGCTGGTCGGTCCGACGACCAGCAGTCGGCAGAGTTCCCCGCGCTCGGCGCTCATATCCCGAACACGTGTGCATGGTCACGGGAGTTCACAAGTTTTTTCTGTCCGTCCCGGATGTTGCCTGCGGGCGGCGGGCAGCACCCGGGCCGGGACCGTGCGACAGCCCGGCAGCGTCCGGTTTCGGCAGCTGGACGCCGCCGGAGCCAGGTCATTCACCGTCGGTCCGTCCGAGTGGGGCGAACGGCTTCTGGACAACCATGCCGCTCCTGAATTCGCCGGGATGACCGGTGACCCACCGCGTGCGAGGGGGAAGGGGCTATTCGCCGGGATGACCCCAGACCCACCGCGTGTCAGGGGGAAGGGGCTCTCCGGGATCACCGAGGATCCACCACTGCCTTGGAGGGGTAAGGGGCTCTTCGCAGCTGGCCGGCGTGGCCCAATTGCCGGCCTGCATAGCGTTGTCGTCTTCGGTCGTGGTGGTCAGGCGCGCGTACTGCTGCATGTTCAGGTTGAGCATGTCCAGTCCCTGCTGGACCTTCTGGAAGCCGGCCAGCCAGTTGTTGACGGCCTCCTGGAACTTCGGCGCGGCCGCGTCGCTCGACCACGAGCGGGTCAGCGCCTGGTTGGCGGCCACGACGTTCGAGTGGCTGTCCCTGGCCTCGATCTGGGCCTGAGCGAACGCCTTGACCATGCCGGTGATGGTCGCCTCGTCGGCGACGATCGAGTCCAGTTTGATGCCGGGCACGACGTATCCGGCCTGTGCCTCTGCCATGACTCTCCTTGTCTGTCATCCGGCGCGCGTCGCCGGAAGGGGGTGACGTGAGCGCTCAGGCCGGACGTCTTCCGCTGGGCCGGCGCCGACCCAGCGGAAGACGTCCATCTGGCAGTCACCCTCTGTAAAGCACCCGCGACAGACCGGGGACAGGCTGTTCCCGGGCCCAACTGCCGGCCTGCATGGCGCTGTCGTCCTCGGTCGTCGTGGTCAGTTGCGCGTACTGCTGCATGTTCAGGTTGAGCATGTCCAGGCCCTGCTGGACCTTCCGGAAGCCGGCCAGCCACTGCTTAACGGCCTGAAGGAACTGCGGCGGGCCGTGTCGCTCGACCACGAGCGGATCAGCGCCTCGGTTGCGGCCACGACGTTCGAGTGGCTGTCCCTGGCCTCGATCTGGGCCTGAGCGAACGCCTTGACCATGCCGGTGATGGTCGCCTCGTCGGCAACGATCGAGTCCAGTTTGATGCCGGGCACGACGTATCCGGCCTGTGTCTCTGCCATGACTCTCCTTATTCGTCATCCGGCGCGCGTCGCCGGAAGGTGGATGATGTGGCCGCCTGTGCCACGTTCGCCTGGTGGGTCGGGCCACGACGGCGGATCGGTTGGGCACCCGGCGGCCTCATCGCCCTTCCGGCCGGACCAGTCCCGGCCCGGCGGGCAGCAGCCGGGCCGGGACCGTGCGCTCGCCGAGGAACCAGTACTCCCGGCCGGCGCCCTGCGGTCCGGCTCCCTCAACATCGCCGGAGTGGGCACCGGAACCGAACCAGGTGGCCGGTGTCGCGGCACGATCCAGCAGCGCCTCCGCCTCGGGCGGCAGTACCACCACGTCGAGGGTCTGGTCCTGGTTGCGTCGCCGGTCGGTGACCGACGTGACCGGGCCGAGGTCGGTGGAGAGGTGCCCGAACGCGAGCAGCAGCGCGGTCCACGCGGTGTCCGGCTCGGGCAGCCCGCGTACCAGTGGAGCGACCGTGGTGAGGCAGAGGTCCCCGGAACGCGACAGGTGCTGCCAGCGCAGCAGGTCCACGCAGGCGACCAGGGTCGGCAGCGGGTCCGGATCGGGACAGGCGACGGGCGGTTGGCCGTCGACCGGCGGCAGCCAGCTCAGCTCGCTGTGCCCGCGTACCGCCGGCGCCGGCTTGACCAGGTCGGCCGCGCCGATGCCCAGCCGGGCCAGCAGCCAGTGGTGCACCCGCCCGGTACGCATGGCGGTGACCGCCCAGGTCCAGGAGGCCGGCTCCCCCCGCCACCCGGACGCCCCCGCGACCGGCGGGTCGGACCCGGCCCCCGGGTCCGAGGTGGGCGATGGATCCGAGCCGGCCGGTGGGTCCGAGTCGGCCGGTGGGTCCGAGCCGGCCGGTTGGGGGGCGTCGGCGGCGTACAGGTCGCGCGGGTCGCGCAGGTAGTTGTACCGCGCGCCCTCCAGCCACAACGCCAGCGCGGGATGCCCCGCCGGGGCCAGGATGACGTCGTTGAGGACGATCTCGTCGGTGAGCGCGTGCAGCGTGAACCCGTACGTCGACGCGGCGACCCGGTCGAACAGCTCCGGCAGCCGGGCCGGCCCGTCCGCCTCCGGCGGCCCGTGCCACCGGCCACGGAACAGCCGGTACCCACCACCCGGCGGGCCCTCGGTGCCCTGACTTACCGGGCTTCCGGTTGCCTCGTCCGCCGGACTGCCGGCCCCCTCGTCCGCCGGGCTGTCGGCCCGCTCGTGCGGCCCGAGCGCGGCGTCCGGGAGGAAGTGCAGGTCGCCGTCGGCGTACAGGCCGCCGAACCGGTGCACCACCTCGACCCGCAGGTGGTCGCTGGCCGCCGCGAAACCCTGCGGCAGCCCCCGGTTCAGCTCCAGGGCGTACGGGCTGTGCAGGGTCATCGGCGCGTTCGCGGGAAACAGTTCGGCCACGCTCACCAGGTGGATGCCGTGGCTGTCGGCCCAGGTCAGCAGGGCGCGTACCGGGGCCAGCGGATCGGGTCGGCCGGCCGGAGCGGGCGGGGTGGCGCGGGCCGCGTCGAAGCGGGCCCGTGGGATGTCCGTCCACAGCACGAAGTCGACCTGGCCGGCGTAGCTGTCGGCCGCCGCGCCGTAGTTGGTCCAGAAGCCGTTCGACTCGGGCAGCGGCCGGCCGAGCCAGATGCCGTGCACGACGTGCGGGATGGTGGTGATGTCGGGAAGCGGTGGCGCGTGCTCCGGTTGGCCCCAGAGCCGGGCGGCCCCGTCGCGCCGGAACGTGCTGACCCGGCCGGCGTCGGCGGCGAGGGCCGCCGGCTCCAGGTCGGCAGCACTGGGGGCCGGTCGCGTCATGCTCACCCGCCGCAACAGCGGCGCGACCAGGTGCGGGGCGAGACGGCGTAGGTCGGTGCCGGCGAGGAACTCCGGTGCCGGCGACAGCCGGCGGGAGCCGAAGACATCGCCGCCGATCCAGCGGCGCGCCAGGCTCTCCTCGGCCGCCCAGGTGTACAGGGCGGGGTAGGTCATCCGACGGAGCCAGTCCAGCAGCCCCGTGTCGCAGGGCCAGGCGGTCGGCGAGGCGGACGGTCCGGGCAGGCAGGCCAGAGCCCGCAGCCGCCGGGCCAGTTCCTCGGCCGCCGCGTACCTCGCAGCGGGCTCGACCGGCCCGGCCGCCGCGTATTCCGCAGCGTGCCCGGCGGCCTCAGCGGGCCCGCCCGCCGCAGCCGGCTCGGCGGTGCGGGCCGGTGGGGTGGGCGTACGGCGCGGGCGGGTGGCGGTGCGGGTCATCGGTCGGCCCCCGCGGGCACCACGGGCCCGGGTACCAGTGCCGTCTGGATCAACCGGCCGCCGCGCCGGGTGCACAGCAGTGCCCGACCCGGGGGCAGCGGACGCGGCCTGATGTTACCCAGCAGCGGACCCTCCGTCGGCGGGCAGGACAGCGCCACGTCCGGAGTGTTCAGTTCCTGGATACGCCGCAGCAGCGGGTCCATCGACAACCGCATCGCCCCGGCCGCGGCCCGCGCGACGACCACGTGCAGCCCGATGTCGCCGCCCTGGGGCAGCAACGGGATCAGGTGGGCCAACGGGTTGTCGGGCCCGGCGAGCAGTTCGTAGTCGTCGACCAGGACGTACAGTGCGGGGCCGGACCACCAGTCGCGGGCGCGTAGCTGCTCGGGGGTGATGTCGGGGCCGGGAACCCGGGGCCGGAGGCCGGCCAGCGCCTCGGCGGCGGTGTCCCGGGTGCTGTCCGCCGAGACCGAGTAGCCGAGCCGGTACTCGGCCGGTACGTCGTCGAAGAGCTGCCGCCGGTAGTCGACGGCCATGATGCGCGCCTGGGCCGGAGTGTGGCTGGCGACGATCGAGTGGGCGATGAGGCGCAGCATGTTCGTCTTGCCGCTCTCGGTGTCCCCCAGCACCGTCAGGTGCGGCATCAGCCGGAAGTCGTGCCACACCGGCGCAAGCTGGTCCTCGTCCACACCGAGCGCGATGCGGGCCCCCTGCGGCGCCGGCAGCTCGGCCATCGGCAGCGAGGCCGGCAGGGTGCGTACCGCGGCGGCGCGTTCCCCGGTCCAGTTGTCCGCCACCGCGGACACCAGGTGCTCGGTGGCCGCGGCGAGCCCCTCGGCCGACTGGACGCCGTCGATGCGCGGCAGCGCGCCGAGGAAGTGCAGCTTCGCGTCGGTCAGCCCGTGGCCGGGGCGACGGGGCACCTGGGCCGCCGCCCGCAGGTCGATCCCGGACTCCACCGGGTCGCCCAGGCGCAGTTCGAGGCGGGTTCCGACCTTGTCCCGCATCGACATGTGCAGCTCCGACCAGCGGCCCATGGTGATCATCACGTGCACCCCGTAGTTCAGGCCACGGGCCGCGATGTCCCGGGCCATCTCCTCGGCCGGCTCGAACTCCTGGCGCAGCACGAACCACCCGTCCACGACCAGGAACACGTCGCCGAACCGGTCCTCCGGGATGCGCCCGTCGGCCTGCGCCTGCCGGTAGGCGTCCCGGCCGTGGATGCCCAGCTCCGCGCAGCGCCGTTCCCGCTCGACGAGGATCGAGCGGACCTCGGCCACCGTGCGGCCCACCCGCTCCGGTTGGTGCCGGCCGGCGACCCCGCCGACGTGCGGCAGGCCGGTCAACCCGGTCAGCGAACCGCCGCCGAAGTCGAGGCAGTAGAACTGCACCTGTCGCGGCGAGTGGGTCAGGGCCAGCCCGCACACCAGCGACCGCAGCAGGGTGCTCTTGCCGCTCTGCGGTCCGCCGGCCACGCCCACGTGCCCACCGACCCCGGACAGGTCCACCACGAGCAGGTCGCGCATCTGCTCGAACGGCTTGTCGATGAGGCCGACCGGCACCCGCAGGTACCCCTGGCCGGCGTCGATCGGACGCAGCCCGTGCTCGGGGTCGGGCAGCAGCGGCGGCAGCACGTCGTCCAGGGTCGGCGCGTCCTCCAGCGGCGCCATCCACACCTGGTGTGCCGGCGGACCCTGGTCGACCAGCCGGTCCACCAGCGCGTGCAGCACGATCGTGCCGGTGTCGGTCGACTCGTCCGGCGCCGGCTCCGAGGGCGGGCGCGGCGCCGGGACGGCGGGCGCGGCGGCCCCGGCGGTGAACGGGACCACCTGGCTGGCGATCACCTCGCGGTGCAGCCCGGTGCTGCGAACCCGGTGCGGGCCGGACACGTACGCGGCCCGGAACCGGGTGATGCTGGTGACGCTGGAGCGCAGGTATCCGTTGCCCGGATCGCCCGGCAGCTCGTACGCGTCGGGTACGCCGATGACGGCCCGCGACTCCATCGCCGAGAAGGTCCGCAGCCCGATCCGGTACGACAGGTGGCCCTCCAACTGGTGGATGCGCCCGTCCTCCAGGCGCTGCGAGGCCAGCAGCAGGTGCACCGCGAGCGAACGGCCGAGCCGACCGATCATCACGAACAGCTGGATGAACTCGGGGTTGGCCGCGATCAGCTCGCTGAACTCGTCCACCACCACGAACAGGGTGGGCAGCGGGTCGAGTTCGGCGCCCTGGGCGCGGGCCTTCTCGTAGTCGCGCGCCGAGGTGAAGTTGCCGGCGCTGCGCAGCAGTTCCTGGCGGCGTACCAGTTCCCCCTGGAGGGTGGTCTGCATCCGGTCGACCAGCGCGGCCTCGTCGGCCAGGTTGGTGATGAGCGCGGAGACGTGCGGCAGCCGGTCCAGCCCGACGAAGGTGGCGCCGCCCTTGAAGTCCACCAGCACGAAGTTGAGAGTCTCCGAGGAGTGCGTGGCGGCCAGGGCCAGCACCAGGGTGCGCAGCAGCTCGCTCTTGCCCGAGCCGGTGGCGCCGATCAGCATGCCGTGCGGCCCCATCCCGCCCTCGGCGGACTCCTTGATGTCCAGCTCGATCGGGGAGCCGTCGGCGGCCACCCCGATGGGCACCCGCAGCCGGTCGGCGGGCGAGCGGGCCTCCCACCGGGCGCGCGGGTCGAAGGTGTCCAGGTCGGGGATGTCCAGCAGGTCGGGCAGGTCGAGGACGGCGTTGAGCCCGCTGGCCGGCTGCTCGCCGGTGACCTTGGTGGCGTGCCGGGCCATGATCCGGGCCAGCGTCCGCAGCCGGGGCACATCCAGGTGGTCGGGTGCGGCGAGCCGGGTACGCACCTCCCGGCCCACGTGGTCCTTCTCGATCATGTCCACGTCGGTGGCGGACACCTCCAGGTTGAGCACGTTGTCCCCGTCGGCGAGGCCACTGCCGTCGAAGTCGACGAGGACGGCGTTGCGGTACCCGGAGACGGTCAGCCGGGCGCCCGGCGGGATGACGCCGCCGTCGCAGACCACCACGACGAACGGTTCCTCACGGGAGGGCTGGGCGTCGCCGTCGTACCGGGAGCGGCCCGCGAACTCCGCGCCCAGCAGCCGCTCCACCTCTTCCAGGGTGGGGCCGAGGAGGCGTACCGGCCCGGCCACGTCGACGTCGGTGGCGTGCTTGGCGTGCGGCAGCCACTTGGCCCACTCCCACTGTCCGGCCTGCTCGGTGCCGACGCAGAGGGCCAGCCGCAGCTCGTCCGGGGCGTGGAAGGTGGCCAACTGGGCGAGCATGGCGCGCACCATGCCCCGCGCCACGTCCCGGTCGCCACTGATCCGCACGTGCGCGAAGCCGGGCAGGCACAGCGCGACGGGCTGGTCGGGCACGGTCGTGTACGCCTTGATGAACCGGCGCAGCGCCTTGGCGCACACCGGTTCCAGGTCCTCCACCGGCTTGGTGTCCAGCGGAGTCATCCGCACCGCGAGCCGCTGGGCGCCGGTGCCGACCCGGATCTCGCCGAAGTCCGGATGCGTCGGCCGGCGCTCCCACAGCCGACTGGTCATCGCCAGCGACCACAGCGACTCCGGGTCGGGGTGCCGCCAGGCCAGCGCGTCCCGCTGCTCCGCCGCGTACTGGCGGATCTGCGCCCTGGTCTGCGACAGGTAGCGGAAGTAGTCACGCCGGTCGCCGTTGATCTGCTGCTTGCGGTTGCCGTTGTTCATCGTCATCTGGAACACGGCCATGGCCAGCATGCCGCCGCCCATCATGACCAGCATGACCAGGCCCATCGGGCCTCTGAGCGAGTTGCTCATCATCATGAACATGAACCCGCCGGTCATCAGCAGGCTCGGCAGGATCATGCCAAGCGAGCGGAACCCGGCGGGCTGGACCTCCGGAACGACCGGGGGCTCCTGCAGGGTGATCTCGCCGTGCGGTAGCTCGGGTCCGTTGCGGCGGGCCGGCCGCCGGAAAGGTCTGGTGCTCACATCCGTTACACGGCTGCGAGCCGGAAAAAGTTGACCGGGATCGGGATCGATACTTTCCGCACCGCGAGATCCGCGAGACGCCGCCCGCCGGCTGGGGCGAGCCGGCGGGCGGCGACGGTCAGAACGACCGTCTCCGCAGGGGCGTTCCCGCCGACCCCGGCCGATCGTACGACCGCAGCCGCTCCGGCGTCGCATCCGCGCTGTCCATCGCCGGGAGCACCGGCATGTCCGGCATCCCCTGCAGGTCGACGCCGACGGCGAAGGGCACCCCGCCCACGCCCTCCTCCGGCGCACCCCCCGACGCCGGCCGGGTGAGCAGCAGCTTCAGGTCGTCGTGTGCACGGTCACCACTCCAGAACACGTCCTTCGTCGCGATCAACCGCTGGAACTCGTTGCCGCACCGGACGATGGCCCCCGCCTCCACCGAGACGTTCGGCCGCCAGACGCCGTCCCCACGGTTGTGTTCGAACCGCAGCCGCCAGCGCCGCCCGCTCGCCGACGCCGACATCCCGGCCCCCAGTTCGAGCGTCTTCTGCACGTCGCCGGAGAACACCAGCCGCTGCGCGAAGAGGGACTCCTTGCTCACCACGGTGATCTGCCACGTACCGCTCATACTCACTGCCGACATCTTTCGGGCACCTTCTCTCGTCGCCACGGAGGCGGGTCAGGCGGCCAGGGCTGCCCGCACGTCGGCGGCGAACAACTGGCGCATGTCGTCGACGGTCGGCGCGGCGGTGCCGCGCAACCGGTTGGCCTGCTTGGTGATGGTGCGTTCGAGCAGCTGGCGGGCGTACCGGCCGTTGCCGAAGCTCTCGTCCCGGGTCAGGCTGTCGAAGTGCTCGGACAGCACCGGGAGGCAGTCGTTGCTGAAGTCGAAGCCGCTGTCCCGGGCCAGCGTCTGCACGATGGACACCAGTTCCGAGGCGGTGTACGACTCGAACGGGACCTGCCGGCTGAACCGGGAGGCCAGGCCCACGTTGTTGGCCAGGAACCGGCGCATGTCCCCGGTGTACCCGGCCACGATCACCACGATGTCGTCCCGATGGTCCTCCATCAGCTTCACCAGCGTGTCGATGGCCTCCCGACCGAAGTCGTTGCCCTGGCCGGCCAGCGCGTACGCCTCGTCGATGAAGAGCACGCCGCCGCGCGCCCGGTTGAACACGTCGGTGGTCTTGACGGCGGTGTGCCCGACGTACTCGCCGACCATGTCGGCCCGGGAGACCTCGACGAGCTGCCCGGTGCGTAGCACACCCATCGCGTTGAGCAGCTGCCCGTACAGTCGGGCCACGCTGGTCTTGCCGGTGCCGGGCGCCCCGGCGAAGACCATGTGCCGGGAGATCGTCGGCGCGGGCAGGCCGGCTCGGGTCCGGGCCTCGGTGGAGGCGATCAGGTCGATGACGTCGCTCACCTCGCGCTTGACCGCGTCCAGGCCGACCATCGCGTTCAGCTTGCCGAGCAGGTCCTGCACGGCCTGCGCCACGCCGGCCGCCGCCGACGGCGCGGCCGCCTGTTCGCCCAGGTCCTCCGGCAGCAGCCGGGCCAGGTCGAGATCCGAGGCCTGTGGGTTGGTCGACAGCCGGTACGCCTGACGTCCCAGCATGTCCTCGAAGATCTGCCGCGCCACCCGGGCGTTGCCGAAGGTCTCGTTGCGGGGCATGTCGCTGAAGTGGCGGACCAGGGCCTGCCGGGTCTCGTACTCCAGCGCGTAGTGGTGGGCGCGGCAGAGCCGCTCGACGATCTCGGCCAGTTCGTCGTCGGCGTAGCTGTCGAACTGGATGGTACGGGCGAAGCGGGACTCCAGACCCGGGTTGGCGGCCAGGAAGGTACGCATGTTCGGGGTGTAGCCGGCGACCACCACGACCACCTCGTCGCGGTGGTCCTCCATCAGCTTGACCAGGGTGTCGATGGCCTCTCGACCGAAGTCGTGGCCGCCACCGCCCCCGCCGGTCGAGAGCGTGTACGCCTCGTCGATGAACAGCACCCCGCCCAGGGCCTCCTCGAAGCGGGCCGTGGTCTTCACCGCGGTGCCGCCGACGTGCTCGGCGACCAGGTCACTGCGGGACACCTCGACCAGCTGCCCGCTGGAGAGCACCCCGAGGGTGGCCAGGATCCGGGCGAAGATGCGGGCCACGGTGGTCTTACCGGTGCCGGGCGGCCCGGCGAAGACCAGGTGCCGGGACATGGGCGGTACGTGCAGCCCGGCCTCCCGGCGACGCTTGGCGATCTGGTTGAGCCCGACCAGGGTGGCCACCTCGTGCTTGACGCCGGCCAGGCCGACCAGCCCGTCCAGTTCACGTAGCAGCGCGGCCACCGGGCCCTCCGCCTCCGCGCCGCCGCCCGGCGTGCCAGCACCGGAACCATCGGCACCGGGACCACCGGCACCGGGACCACCGGCACCGGGGCCGCCGGCGGCGGGTACCGCCGGAGCGGGTGACCCGACGTCGGACGGCGCGGGGCCCGACGGGCGGGCACCGGACGGCTTCCCCGGCGGGGCGACGTCCGAGCCGGTGCCTCCGGGCGGGGCGGGAACGGACTTCGGGGCGTCGGCCCCCTTTGGCTCCGGCCGCCCGGCCCCGGGGGGCGGGAGGGAGACCGGGCGTCCGTTGTGGCCGGTGTCCACGCCGGACAGCTCGACCGCGGCGGTCGGGCTCGGCGCGTCCACGGCGACGCCGCCGTTGCCGCGCACCACCCCGCCGTGGAGCCGCACCGGCGCGTCGGTCTCCACCACGACACCCGGGCCCTGGTTACCCACGATCTCGCAGTCCGTCGCGGTGACGGAGCTGCCGGCACCGGCCCGGATCCCCGGGCCACGACTGCTGCTGATCCGGCTGCGGGACAGGGTGGTCGCGCTGGGGCCGCCGGTCAGCACGCCCGCCCCGCCCGACTCCTCCACGGCCATCGAGGACAGGGTCGGCCGGGCGTTCCCGGCCACCTCCACGCCGACCCGGCAGCCGGTGATGCGGGAGTTGGACAGCAGGGTGGACGCGCTGTCGGCGAGCTTCGCCCCGACGGTCCGCGCCCCGGTGACCTGGCCGTTGGAGAACCGGCCGGCTCCACCGGTCGCGTGCAGGCCGTACCGGACGCCCTCGATGGTCAGGCTGTGCAGTTGCGGTTCGGCTTCCTGCTCGATCGCCACGCCGATGGGGACGTCACGTACCCCGACCCCGTCCAGCCGCGCCCTCGACCGGCCGGTCAGGAACACGCCAGCGTCGGCGCAGTCCGCCACGGCACCGCCGGTGAGGTGCGGCTTCGCCGTGCCGTTGACCACCACCCCGGCCGCGCCGCAGTCGCGCACCTCGCAGTTGGTCAGCGTCGGCGCGGAGGTGTCCCGGCAGTCGAGGCCGTGGCCTCGGGCCCGGATGACGCGCGTGTCGGAGAGCGCGGGCGCCGCCTGCCCCATGGTCACCACGGCGTGCACCCGGGCGTCCCGGATCTCGCAGCGCTCCAGCACCGGGGTTGCCCGGTCGCTGACGAGCAGCCCGACCTCGCCACCGGACACCGTGGTCCCGGTCAGGTGCGGCCGGGCGGTCTGCTGCGCGACGACGGCGTACTGGCCGACCTCGTCGATGCGGCAGTCCTCCAGGCGCGGGGCGCTCGCGCCCACCGCCAGGAGCGCCGCCTCCGCGACCCCGGTGAACGTGCAGTCCCGGAACACCGGGGCGCTCGACCCGGCCGTCATGATCGCGCACTTGGCGATGCCGTTGAGCCGTACGCGGGTGTACTCGCCCGCGCCGGCCTCGTGGACGACACCCGCCCCGCCGGAGTTGCCGATCGTGCCGCCACGCATCTCCACGGTGCCACCGCGTACGTGGATCGCGGCCGCCGCCGTGGCATCGACGGTGCACGCCTCGAGGCGGACCCGGCCGGCCGCCACCTGGAGCAGCGGCATCCGCTCGTCGCCGCCCCGGATGGCGATGTCCTGGATCAGGATCTCGCCCCCGGCGGCCAGGATGGCCCCGCCCGGGGGCACCTCGATGGTGACGGTGCCCGGTCCGTCCTCGGCGACCAGCACGACGTTCCGGCGGAACAGCGGCGCCTCGCGGTACACGCCGGGGCGTACCGCGACGGTGTCGCCGGGCGCCGCCGACTCCAGTGCCCGGGAGATGTCGGTGAGGCATCCGGTGTCCCTGGCCGACACCGACAGCACGCTGGTGGTCACGGGTTCGCTCCTTGCTGACTGTCGCCGCCGGGGGTGTTGCCGCCGGAAATGGTTCCGGCGTGGGGCGGGCCGGGCCGGGCCGGGCCGCCGGGGTCGGACCGGAGGAGGCCGGGGACCGTCTCCTCGTACATCACGCGCCGCCCGGTCCGGGTTCGAGGGCGAACGGGCGGTCGCCGGCCGCGAAGCCGAGGGGCCACGGCAGCGGCGCGGGCGCCGCGCGCTGCGGCTGGGCGGCGAGCGCGTCGCGCAGCTTGCCGGCCACCCGCTCGTCGAGTCCGACGTCGCGGTGCCCGGAGACGATCTCCCGCAGCAGTACGTACGGCGCACCGTCCGGCCCCTCGTCGATGCCGAGCACCGCGAAACGGGAACCGGCGACGAACATGGCCCGCCCGGCCCGTACGCCCGCCCCGTCCGCGATACCCAGTTGGTCCAGCCGCCGCGCGGTGGCCGACCAGATCGCGTACCGGCCCGCGTCGCCCTCGGTGCCGGCGTGGCAGGACACCGTGGTGAACGCCGGCTCCACCAGCAGTTCCCCGGGGCGGTACCGGGTGACGTCCAGGCCGGCGGGTGGCGCAGCGAAGACGGGTCCCCCGACGGCCGGCAGTTGCTCCAGCCCGGCGCAGGCACACCGGGCCAGCAACTGGACGTCCGCGTCGGGCGTACCCCCACCGCGCAGCGCGCCGTTGACCCGCTCGCCCACCCCGTCGAGCAGAGCCAGCACCGTGACCAGCCCGGCCATCACGTCGTGCGCGCCGACCGCGCTGCGCAGTCCCGGGTGCAGCGACAGCGCCCGGGCCACTGTCCGGGAGTGGGCCTGGAACTTCCAGCCCAGCACGGTACGGAGCCGCTCCCGGTCCGCCTCGTCGGTGCGGGCCCGTACCCCGAACCACGCCGCCCCCCGGTTGGCGGGTGACGCCGGCGGACCGACGGCCGCGCCGTGCGCCGGGGCACTGGCGCCCTCCTGGCCGGTTGTCCGGGTTTGCGTGGTGTCCGGGGCGGTCACCGGCGTATCCGTGGTGTCCGGGGCGGTCACCGGCGCATCCGTGGTGTCCGGCGTGACCGCAGTCAAAGTGACCGCAGCCAAAGTGGCCGCGGTCGGGGCGGACGCGGTCGGGGCGGACGCGGTCGGGGCGGACGCGGTCGGGGTGGCGGCATCCGGGTCGGCGATCAGCGGCCGGCGGGTGTCCAGCTCCAGCAGGGGCACGTCGAATTCCGCCAACGCCATGCGCTGGACGCCGAGGTCGGGCCGGGGCATCTCGATCACCGGAAGCGCAAGGCTCTGCACCTCGAACGCCGCCGGCGTGGGCAGATCGGTCCCGGATTCGGGTGCCGCAGCGGGTGACGGGGCGTCCGCCGGGTCAACCGGCGACGGGGCGGTCCCCGGATCGGTGGTCGCGGACGACGGCACCGGGGACGGCGGCTGCCGGTCGCGGACGGGCACCCGGCCGGTCGGGGCGGGGCGGACGCGTACCCGCCCCAGCGGGGGCAGCACGTTGCCCGCCGGCTCCGGTTCGTCCCCGCCGCCCGGACGCCAGCACCAGAACAGCCCGTTCGCGGAGGCGCGCCCGAAGGTGAAGCGGATCCCGGAGTCCGAGGCGTAGACCGGCGCCCCCAGGTCGGCCGCGAGCTGGTGCAGCACCGGTCCGACCCCGTCGGCCGACGCGGACCGCTGGGTGACCAGCAGCACCGGCCGGCCGCGCCAGCGGGGGCAGTGCCAGATCGCCCGGGCCAGGTCGGCGGCGGCCACCGGCCGGCCGTCCAGCCGGAAGCCGGACGGGCCGGCCTCGACCGCGAGCGCGAACCAACCCGCCGGACCGGGGGTGACCGATCCCGGTGCCTCCCACGGCCCCGGATCGAGCACCGGCACCCGCGCACCGGCGTCCGGCAGGATGCGCGCCACGGCGGCGCCCACCGCCTGCGACGCCTGGCGCAGGTACCGCGCCACGTGCTTCCCGACCGGTTCGCCCTGGGCCTGCTGCGACACCTTCCAGGACGACGGCAGGGGTGCCCGCTGCCGCAGGGCGAGCATTTCGGTCACGGCGACACCGGCCGGGGCGTACCGGCCTCCGGCCTTGCCTCGGGTGTCACGTCCGGCAGCTCCGGGTGGGCCGGCGCCAGCCCGTCGGGCGACGGGAGGTCGGACGAGGGGGGGTCAGCCGGTGCCACCGGGTCGTCGTCGGCACCGGACGGCGACCAGACGACCGCCTCGGCGTCCGGTCGGCACAGGTGCACCAGGGCGCGGTGCACGGAAATCTCGTCCAGGGGCTCGACGGGCCCGTCCCCGGTCAGGTGCGCGACCAACTGCGGGTCCGGCGCCAGGCCGTAGTGTTCCAGGTAGTAACCGACCGCCTCGCTCCACAGCCAGGTCCCGTCGGTACGCAGGTGCATCGGCACCACGTCGCCCCGGTCCGGGGTCAGGATGTCGGGCATCGCGGCGCTGCTCCACGCGATGACCACCCCGTCGCCCAGTGCGGCGAGCAGGGCGTCGCGTTCCCCGGCATCGGAGACCACCGACCGGTTGGTGGCGAACCACGGGCCGCGTTCCGGATCGACGCCGTCGAAGAGTCGGGCGGTGGTCACCGGCGCGGGCGGTCGCGCCGCCCACAGCAGGGAGCCGGACGAGCGGGCCAGGGTCTGGTAGTACGGCGCGTCCACCCCGGCCCAGCAGACCTCCACCTGGGCCTCGTCGTCCCCGGCCTCGACCATGACCTGTCGTAGCTCGGCGCTGGCGGCCGGAAGGGAGCCCATGTCGTCGTCGACGCTGACCACGACCACCCGTAGCGGGTCCTGCCAGGGGCGGGCGGTGGACGGCATCCGCCACGCCCGCCACACCGCGCGTACCGCCGGCATCGCCGACGCCGCGGCCAGCAACGCCCGGTCGACCGGATCGAGGGAGTCGACCGGATCGGCGGTGCGGTCCTGCGGGAGCACCATCGACGCCAGCTCCTCCTGCGTGGTCGGCAGGTCGGACAGGAACTGCCACGGTGCCGGCGGGCGCTCCCCGCGCAGCTCCTCCAGGGCCATCCCGAGGTCGAGGTCCCCGTCGCTGAGCGCCAGTTCCTCGCGCAGCGCCGCGATCTCGTCGGCGTCCAGTTGCAGCGGCTGGGAGACCGCCTCGAAGGCGACCGCCTGTACGACGTCCAGCCGCCGGCCGGCGGCCAGCGCGTCCCGCGCGTCGGTCAGCACCCGGTCCGGCAGCGAGCCGGCCAACCGCAGCAGCAACGCGTGCATCGACTCGTCACGTTGACCGTCAGGTTCGCCGTCCCGTGTCACCTCCGGTGCCACGTCCAGGTCCGTGTCCACGCGCCCTCCTTCGCCGTTCCAGGGTTCATCTGTGGCACGCCCAGCGCGCCAGCAGGGTTCACGCCTGCCACAGCCCGGATTCTCCTACTTGTGTCGCCACCACGACACCGTGCTGGTCCGGTCTTCCTTACGGAACTCCGTGCTGACCTGGCGGCCGTGCACGATCATCCCTGCGTACCAGGTGCGGGCCACGTAGTTGAACGGCCCCATGTCGAGTGGGCCGGCCTCCCGGGCGTTGGTGACGCAGAACTCGAACAGGTCCCGGCAGAACTCCAGCACCGTCTCCCGTCGGCCGCCGACGAGCCCGGCGTTGAGCAGCTGGGCACCCCGGTTGTCGGACAGGAACTGCACCAGCTTGGCGCTGCCGCCGTGCTGGTACACCATCCACGGGATGCACAGCGGCGCCGGCTCGTCGCCCACGTACAGGCGGTCGTCCATCTCCGGGAACGGATCGCGCAGCATCTCCACGTCGGTGCCGTCGACGCACCACACCTGCTCGATCTCGGGGTGCTCGCGCAGGTATCGCCAGCAGCACAGCCAGCGGTGGAAGTATGGCGACCCGCCTTCCCCGCCCGGTGTCACGCGCACGTGCGTGACCAGGTCGGTGTCCGGCACGTCGTCGAAACAGTCGTGCAGCACCACCAACCGCTGCCCGTGCCGCTCGACGGAGCTGCTCAGCTCCGCCAGGTCGGCGTAGTTCGGGTTCCAGGCGACGCCGCGCTGCGGGTCGGCCTGCGCCGTGAGGTACGTGGTCAGCACCACGTTCCGCGTCGCCGCCGCACCGACCGGGACGGTGCGGAACTCGCGGTACTCGGTCGAGGTGTAGCTGGCCTCCGACCGGGTCTTGAGATTGCGCACCAGGGTGAAGCGCTCGATGTCGGACACGCTGGAGCCGACCCTGGTGCGTTCGTCGCAACTGAAGATGAGGTCTCCGCTGCCGACCACGTCGGCGAACCGGAACGAGGTCAGGCCGGCGTTGTAGATCCGGTTGGAGAGGTCCAGGTGCTCGTACCCCCACCGGCCGTACCGGGTGTCGTACCCGCCCACCCGGTCCAGCACCCGCCGCTCCAGGTAGAGCATGCAGCCGCGCGGATGGGTGTACGCCCGGAGCTCCGCGTCCCGGTAGATCTCCATCGAGTCGGTCAGCCGGCCAATCGGGGTGTCGGTGAACATGTACATCAGATGCGGCTCGGAACTCTCGATGTACGGCCGTTCCCAGCCGTCCACAATCGGCCAGCAGTCGTCGTCGAACAGGAACAGGTGCGTACAGCCCCGCTCCACCAGCAGCTCCAGACACTTGTTCTTGGCCCGGGCGATACCGACGTTGGTGTCGAAACGGAACGTCGCCTCCTCCACCGGCTCGTCGCTGGCGTCGTCGACCACGACGATCGCGGCGCCGCTCGGCGCGTACTTGCGGATCGCCTCCAGGGCGGTACGCAGCACGACGCCCCGGTTGTGCGTCGTGACCCCGATGCCCACCGTCGGGAAGTCCGTCTCCTCCATGCCCACCTCTTCGGTCGGGGCGCCACGGCGCCGTCGCTCGGGCCGCCGCCGCCCGGCGTGGTACCGGTCGTCGCGGCGGTGCCGGACGACCACGCGCCACCTGCCCGTACCGCCGCCGGGTGCGAGGGCGTCCACGTGGGTCACGGCACCACGGCACCGTCGGGTTCACCGGGCGTTCCGCGAGCCGTCGCCCGGCGCGACGTAGCCGCAGGTCCCGGGCGGGGCGTAGGGATAACCCTCCCCAACCCGCGGGGTGGCACCCCCCAGGAACAGGGGCCGCACCATGTCGAGCGACCGGCCCGCGGCGGCACTGTCTTGGGCATGGGCGAACGGGCACAGAGCAGGCGGCAGAACAACGCGCTGGAGAGCGATTCCCGCCTCCGTGAACTGATGGACACCTACCAGCAGCCGCTGCTGCGGTACGCGCAGCGGCTGACCGACGGCGACACCGGGCGCGCCGAGGACGTGGTGCAGGAGGCGTTCCTGCGGGCGTGGCGGCACCTGGACCAGCTCACCGCCGATCGGGGGTCGGTGCTGGGCTGGCTGCGCCGGGTGGTGCACAACCTGGTGATGGACGGGTACCGGATGAAGAAGGCCCGGCCGACCGAGGTGGAGATCGAGAACGCCGCCGAGGTGTCCACGGCGGACCCGATGGCCGGCGTGGTGGACTCCCTGCTGGTCGAGCAGGTGCTGCGCGGGCTGTGGCCGGAACACCGGGCCGCGCTGGTGGAGACGTACCTGAACGGCCGGACCGCGGCCGAGATCAGCGCGACGCTCGGGGTGCCGGTCGGCACGGTCAAGAGCCGGTTGCACTACGCGCTGCGGGCGGCCCGCAAGGCGACCTCCGGCCACCTGCTCTGCGCCGCGTGAGCCGCTGGACGCGACCGTGGCGGACGGCCGTCGCGGTGCGCGAGCCGGGCCAGCCGGCCCGACCGGAGCCGCCTACAGTGAGGGGCATGCGCCGCTCGACGCAGCACACCGACGGGCCGTCCCCGGGCCCGCCGGACGACGTGGCCCGGGTGATCGACGCGGTGCACGGCCTGCCGGGTCGTCCGCTGCCGGGAGTGCAGGCCGAAGCCCTGGCCCGGGCGCTGGGCGGGTGCCTGGGGGCCACCACGGTCACCATCGCCCTGTGGCTGCCCCTGCCGGCGGGCCACGACGCCGACGCGCCGGCCGAACACACGGTCGAGGAGTACCGCTGGCCCGCCGCCGACGCCGAGGCGGCGGTACCCGCGGCGGAGACGACGCCGGTGCGGCTGTGCGACGGTGCGCAGGTCCTGGCCGACCTCGTGGTCGAGCCGCCGGCGGCGGCCGAGCGGCTGCGCCGGTGGCCCGAGCTGCACGCGGTGACCCGCCTGCTGGTCAGCGACATCCAGGCCCAGCTGATCACCGCCGGCGCCGAGCGGCTGATCGGTGAGAGCACCCTGCTGCTGGCCGACACCCGGCTGCGGGCCGCGGGCGAGATGGAACACCAGCGGTACCAACTGGAGCGCGACCTGCACGACGGCGCCCAGCACCACATGGTCGCGTTGCAGATGTCACTGGCCATGGTGGAACACCAGCTCGACGCCGGCAACGCCGCCGAGGCGGGCCAGCACCTCACCCGGCTGCGGGAGCTGCTGGACAGCACCGAGGAGGTGCTGCACACCACCGCGTCCGGCCTGCTGGCGCCGTTGGCCGACCACGGTCTGGTGGCCGCGTTGACGGCCCGGCTGGAGGCGCTCGACACGGTAACCCTGGACATCGACCCGGAACTGATCGGTTATCGGTTCCTGCCCGAGGTGGAGGCCGCCGTCTACCTGGCCTGCCTGGAGGCGGTCAGCAACGCGCACAAGCACGCCCCGGGCGCCGCGGTCACGTTGACGCTACGTACCTCCCGCCGGGGCCTCAGCTTCGAGGTGGCCGACACCGGGCCGGGCTTCGACACCGAGGGCCGGATGCCGCTGCGCCAGCTCGCCGCCCGCCTGGCCCAGGTCGAAGGCACGCTGACGGTGCGGTCGAGCCCGACCACCGGCACCCGGGTCAGCGGGCTCGTGACGCTCTGAGCCGTCCCGCCGGCACCGCCGACCGCGCACCCACGCCGGTCACTCGACGCCGCCGGTGAGCAGCCGCTCGCACGTCCGTACCAGCAGCGCGCACGCACTGCGCCCGGCCAGTCCCGTGTCCGGCGTCAGGGCCTGGGCCCGCCAGAACGCCAGTGCCCGGTTCGCGGCCCGGGTCACCTCCCCCGGGCCCGCGTCACCGGCCAGGCCGAACCGGGACCGCGCGTCCGGACCGTGCGCGCCGAGCAGGCGCACCGCGTCGTCGTGCCCGCGCGGCAGCCGGATCCGCCCGCCCTGCAACGCCTGCAACAGGTCCAGCTCGGGTATCTCGTGCGCGCCCGCGACGGCCGCCTCCACCGCCCGGGCGAACTGGTCGTCCAACTGCCCCGCGGTCAGGCAGGCCACCAGTGCGCGCAGCGCCCACCGGGCGGCCAGCACCCCGGTCCGGGCGCATACCTGGGTGCGCAGCGCCGCCTCGACCTCGGTGGCGCCGTCCGGGGCCGCACGCCAGTCCACGACCGCGTCGCACGTCGACCCCGGTTCCGGCGGTGATCCGGCCGTCGCGGCGGTGCCCGCGCACCGCGCGCAGATCACCACCGGAGGGACCCCCTCCCCGTACGGCGACGGCAGGGCGGTCAGGAACTCCGACTCCGCCGCGCTGGGCGGCCCGGACAGCACCAGCACGACCGCGTCGGGGGGCCCGTCGGCAGTTCCCGTCCAGCGGCGCAGCCGGGCCGCGAGGTCGGCGTCGACGTCGTCGCGGTGGTGCAGCAGCCGCAGCCCGCGCAGCGCGTCCACCGGCCCCTCCACCAGGATCCGCTCCACCCCGGCCGCCGCGCCCGGCCACGCGGCACCGGACCAGTCGGACAGCCGGACGGGCCGCCACGGTGGTGCCCCGCGAGCCGGGTCCAGCGTGATCCGCGGGTACGGCTGGTACTGGTAGCCGGTCGGCGGGACCACCCCGGCCGGTGGCTCCCACCGGGCGGTACCGGCCGACCCGCGCAGCGCCGACAGCAGTTCGGACGCCGGGGCCCCGACCACCGCCACCCTGGCCCTACCGTCCTGCCGGTCGACCGCGACCCGTAACGGCGGGCTGTCCACCGACGCCTCCCGGCTGGTCACGAGCAGGGTCAGCAGGCGACGCACGGAAACACCGGCCAACAGCTCGGGTGCGGCGGCGTCGGCCTCGCCCGGCTGCGGCACGGCCGACTGCGGCACGGCCGACTGCGGCTCGGCGGTAGGCGCGGGCTCCGGCCAGTCGCCGCCGAGCCGCTCCGGCAACAGGATGTCCACCACGGTCGGCTCGTCCCGGCCGGCCCGCTCCACCCGCAGCCGGCCGCCCAGCGCGGCCAGCCGCCGGGAGTCGTCCCGCAGCGCCACGGCGACCTCGGCCGGCTCGGTGCCGGCCCGCTGCGCGCGGATCGTCAGCACGCCGCCGGACCGGCCCAGTTCCAGGGTCAGCGGCTGCTCGCCGCCGCTGGCGCCCAGCGCCGCCGCCGCGGACGCGCCCGCCTGGTACAGCCCGGACTCGACCTCCCAGCCCTGGCGTCGGCCCAGTTCGCCGCTGAACACCACCGGCACGGGCAGCGTCGCGGTGACCTCCTCCAGCGCCGCGCGCACGCCGGTACTGCGCAGCACCTGCGGGTACACCCCACGGACGACGGACCGGAACTGCTCGATCATCTCGCCCAGCCCGGCCCGGATGCCACCGACGATCGCCGTGGCCTCCGGGGAGCCGGCGCGCAGCGCCCGCTGCAGGTCCGTGGTGCGGTCCAGGATCGCCTGTAGCTGCCGGCCGGGTGTCGCGGTCACCGCGGTGGCGAGCCGGTCGCGCTCCACCGCCTGCACCGTGAGCAGCTCCAGCCTGGTCGCGCCGACCCGCTGTACCGCCTGGTCGACCCGGGCCCGCACGGCGATGCACGCCGCGCGGTGGCGGGCCTGGCGCAGCAGCAGGCCGACGCAGACCGCCGTCTCGCCCAGCGACGCCGTCCCGGCCAGCGAATACCGGGGATCCTCCGGGTGTGCCAGCACCAGCACCCCGTACCGGACCCCGCCGTCGGTCACGTCCGCCGTCGCGACCACCCCGGCCGCGTCCAGCAGCAGGTCCGGGTCGGCTACCGGGTTCGGCAGCGCACCCCGCCCCCAGCGCCGGGACTGCCAGGCGACGGCGGGTGCCCAGGGTGGGCCGCTGGTGCCGGGTGCCGTCTCCGCCGGCAGCCACAGGGCCGCATAGCGCGCCGTGTGCGCCTGGGCGAGTTCCCGCAGCAGCGTGCGCAGAACCGGCCGGTACCCGCCCAGCGGGTCCTGCGGCCCGGCCGGCGCGGGCAGCGCACCCGAGGACGCCAGCTGGACCAGGGCGCTGAACGACCCGCCCGGACGGGACGGATGCGCCCGCTCGCCGCCGGTGGCCCGAAGCACGGCTCTAGTCCGCCATCTGGTTCGAGCGCGTGTACGCGAGCACCGCCAGGACCCGGCGGTGGTGCGCTGCCGACTCGGCCGGCAGGTTCAGCTTGGTGAAGATGCTGGCGATCCGCTTCTCGACCGTCTTGACGGACAGGAACAGCTCGGCCGCGATCCCGGAGTTCGACCGTCCTTCCGCCATGAGTCGCAGCACGGCACGCTCCTGCTCGGTGAGATCGGCCAGCAGGCTACGCACCGGGGGGCTCGGCCGGTCCACCAGGTTGGCGGCCAGCACCGGCTCGATCACGATCTCACCGGCGGCGATGCGCACCAGCGTGTCGGCGAGCACGGCCACCCCGGCCACCTGGTCCTTGAGCCGATACCCGATCCGCTCGGTGCCGATCTCCAGCAGCCGGAACAGGTAGTGCGCCTCGGCGTGCTGGGACAGCAGCAGCAGCCCGACGTCGGGGAACCTCGCCCGTACCCGCTGGGCGGTGTCCAGTCCGCCGTCCGCACCCGGCGGCATCCGGATGTCCATGATGGCCACGTCGACCGGGGTACGGGCCATCAACTCCAGCAGCCGGTCGCCGTCCTCCACGCAGCCAACCACCTCGTGCCCCGCGGCGGACAGCAGCAGTTGCAACCCCTCTCGAAACAGCGCGCCGTCGTCGGCCACCGCAACGTCCATAGCTCGCCTCCCGATGTCAACGCCGACGAATTGTTACACCCGAAATCGGCGGCGTATCGTGATGGCTCGTTGTGATCTGCTTCGAGGTCGCCTACGTATGTCAACTATGACATCCAGCATCGTAGCGGCTGTGGGATCGGCGAGGGGAAACTAAGTATGTACGGGGTAGGTATCGACCTGGGTACCAGCTTCACCGCCGCAGCGACCGCCTCCGCCTGGGCCCTGGACATGGCGCCGCTGGCTGGGCAGGCGGTCGTCACCCCGTCGGTCGCCTGCGTTGACGAAAAGGGCGCGCTGCTGACCGGTGAGGCGGCCGACCGCCTCGGCCTGCAGAACCCGAGCCGGGCGGCGCGGGAGTTCAAGCGCCGACTCGGTGACCCCACCCCGGTGATCCTGGACGGGGCACCGTACTCCCCCACCGCCCTGATGGCCGCCCAGCTCCGATCCGTGGTGGACACCGTCAGCCAGGTGCAGGGCGGCCCGCCCGACCGGATCGTGCTGACCCACCCGGCGGTGTGGGGCCCGTACCGGCGTGAACAGTTCGCCGCCATCCCGCACCTGGCCGGCCTGCCCCGCCCGCAGGCCGAGCCGGGGTCCGTGGCCGGGGCGGACGGCCCGACCGTCATCACCACCACGGAGCCGGTGGCCGCGGCCACCTACTACTGCTCCACCCAGCCGCTGCCCCCGGATGGTCTGCTCGCGGTCTACGACCTGGGCGGGGGCACATTCGACAGCGCGGTGGTGCGCAACGGCCGAGACGGCCTGGAGATCATCGGCACCCCTGAGGGCATCGAATGGCTCGGCGGCGCCGACTTCGACCAGGCGATCATGGACCACGTCGACCGCCAGCTGGACGGTGCGATCACCGCGCTGGACCCGAACGATCCCGGCACCGCCTCGATCCTGGCCACCCTGCAACGCGACTGCATGCACGCGAAGGAGGCGCTGTCCACCCGCGAGCAGGCGGACATCACCGTGCCGCTACCCGGCTCGGCCCGGCACGTGACCGTGACTCGGAAAGCGTTCGAGCAGATGATCACGTCGTCCGTGGAGACCACCATGGAGACGTTCCGGCGGACCCTGACCGCCGCCGGCATCACCCTGCAGGACCTCACCGCCGTGCTGCTGGTCGGCGGATCGTCCCAGATCCCCCTGGTCACCCAATTGCTGCGGGACACACTGCGGCGGCCGATCATGATCAACACCCATCCGAAACACGCGGTCGCGCTGGGTGCCGCGATGCTCAGCACCGACATCCACACGGCACAAGGCGCCCAAGCGCCCCGACGGTCCAAGCGCGCAGCGCCGGCCACCACCGCGATCCCGACCGGCGCTGCACCCACGGCCGCCGGACATGACAGCGGCACGCCGGCCACCACCGCGGTCCTGACCGGCACTGCACCCACAGCGGCCGGACATGACAGCGGCACGCCGGCCACCACCGCGGTCCTGACCGGCACTGCACCCACAGCGGCCGGACATGACAGCGGCACGCCGGCCACCAC